>CAYNDW010000686.1:0-3972 GCA_964395375.1 uncultured Cytophagia bacterium | reverse complement strand
ACCCACCAAAGGCAGTGTGAAATGCGGGGACCGCAGCAAGAATTGGCAATCCGAGGAGTCTTTCGACCACCTCTCCATGTCGAAATCCCACCCTTATAGATTCGAGACAAATCGCCGACCCAAAACCCAAACCACAACCGGCAACGAGCCCTATCATCATGATCTTCATTAAATCGGGACTCTCTGGACTTTCAGGAAGATTGGCCGGATCTATTATCCTAAACTGCTCCCCCTGCTGCCGCTTCTCTAGATTCTCGGAGATACGTGCATTCAGGCGTTTTTCCATTAAAGCCTGGTAGTTCTTTTGCATATTCTCATGATCGCGCATCAAGGAAGACAATTGCTGCTCTCGCATCGGAGCCCGTTCAACTCGAAATTCGTAGAGCTTTTTTTCCGTCCCAATCCGATTCTGTCGTTCTCTCAACGAGTTCAGGTCAAGTTTCATTTCGGCTCTCTGTCGGAGGAGTTCCTTGTAAAAAGGATCGACTATCTTTGGCCCCACAGCCTTTTCCGAAGTCTTGCCACTCGCCGTAATTTCCTGCTCTGCACCATTGATCTCGTCTTCCTCGATCGGATGCGATTTGAGCCGCGCAAGCTCTTGCCGGAGGTGAACGATGTCTGGATACGTTTCCTTGTAGATCCCCGAAAGAACCCCCAAGTCTTTTTCCACCTCTCTAATTCGAAGTTTGCGTGGGCTTACTGGACTCTTCTGTATCCCAAGGGCAAGTACTGCACCAGACGGGCTAAAGGTAGAAACCGGCTCTCCGGTTTCAAATTCTCTGATCGACTTTTCTATCTGACCCAATCTTTCACTCAACCTACCGACCGTCTCATTCGTCGTCATCATATCTGCCTGAAGCCGATCAAGCGTTCGCAGATTTGCCTCCACCTGCCCGGGTAACTCCCCCATGTGCAGCAACTTAAATTCGCTGATGGCTTTTTCCTTAGTTTCCAGCTCAGCTTGGGCATTACCAAGTTCTATCTCTATGAATCGCGTAGCCTCCTGCACAAGACTTTCGCGCGCCTTAATATTCTGCCCTATGAAGAGTTCCGCCAAACGTGCAGTAACTTTCTGGGCGATTGCGGGACTCGGATGCGCAAATGACACTACAAAAGCCTGTTCACGATTGGTGGAAACCTTAACACTACGCCGAATCCCCTCAATGACCTCATCAATATTCCTTTCTGATGAAGAGAGTTTTAACTCATCAATGACTGCTCCAAGCAAAGTTCGACTGAGAATCATCTGCTGAATCGTGGCCAAACGGTCTTGCGGTGCCTGCGACACAACGCCCTTCACATAGCTTTCCGGGACTTTCTGAGTTTCAACAACAATGAGCGTACTGGATCTGTAGCTCTTTGGCAGATACAAGAAAATGGCTCCAGCGAGTGCAAGACATGTCAGTACTGTACCCGCGATCAGCCATTTCTTTTGTCGAAATACACGCAGGTAATCCTGGACCGTCAGCTGGGGCATTATCATTTCAACACCGCAAGATTAATTCGACCGATGTTTGTCCGCGCTTTCAACATATATACGGCTCCATCCCAATCAATTCCAGAATGTCGTCAGGCTCACCATTGTGACGTACCGGTCAAAATCCGCGCCAAGTCCGCCAATGACTCCACTCACACCTGCCCCGTTACCGCTAAAGTGCTGGTATTCTCCCCTGAGTGAGGCAAAGAGCGTAGGGGTGATCACATAGCTCAATCCAGCATTTCCACCGTACGATTGAAAGGAAATACCGCCAGTGTTTGACGTATCCCCGACGGAATCGTTGCGCGAATACTGGGCTCCAGCATTCGTGAAAAAACTGGATGAAAGCCGATGGCTCAAAAAAGTTGATACCACTTGACTGAGCAAGGGAAGACCTGCCCCAGAAAAGCTAGGAAAAACACCCACCGTATAACTCAGCGATGCAACAGTGTTCGCACCACTTCCAGGCACTCCACTGGATCCAATGGCTGATCCCATCATAGATCCTTGTGGAATATTCGCGGAACTACCGCCAGAAACTGCGGTGTCAGTCCAAACCAAGTTCGCGCCCCCATTGAATAAGACAAGACTAGAAGGAGCAACGCCTGTTCCCGATTCAGACACAGGCGCTGCGACACCTTGCTGAAGGAGGGCAGTTGCACCACCGTACACATACGATTTGAATTCTGTTGACCAACTTCTTCCCCAGTTGAGAGTCCCACCGTGACTCTCGAATCGATCCGCTATTCCAGTGGTTTGTCTGCCCGAAAAGTCAGTTCGTTGATACAAATAATTGATCCCAATCGTATCAAGGCTTGTGACGCGAATCTGTGGCCCTGCCATAATGAGGTGCGTGTTGGTATTAATCAAATTGGACTGAACAACATTTGGTGTAAAGGAATGGCCGAATCGGATGATAGAAAGTGAGTAGTTGGCCTGAAAGGATGCTGCTTGAGTAAGATTATAAGAGAATCTCATCGCAGAGGTGCTCACCAAGGTTTCCACACGAGATATTTCTATGCCGCGGGCGAAGGGGTTAACAGCTTGTTCCCCTATGGCATTACCCACTCCAGTCGTTCCGAACGATGGGGCCTGAGGTTTAAAAAGTGTCACACTAGAAACATTTAACGTTGCGCGGGGGGTAAGAGCTCCTATTAATCTGGTAAGGTTGAGGTTAAACCCAGCGCCGCCGCCGACGTAGTCCAGCCCAGGATTGTAGATGAATTTCTCTCCTATTCCCATCAACTGTGCTGAACCCTCGGCCAAACTCCCTTTATGAGCCAGATTCAGTTGAGGCATAGCACTAGACACAAAGTCTCCTAAATGCACTCCTTGAATGGCACCAGTATTATAAACGTTACTGTCATATCGCTGTGCAACCGTAATAGCGGGAATGACCAACGTCTCGCCTCTGGCAATTCCTGACGCTATAATCAGACCTACCCCTAGAAGTACTCCTGAAAGAGACTTCTGAAACCTGGACGACAACCTACGGTATAACAATGATGTCACCAGATTTCAGAACAAAGTTCCCCACTGGCCCTTTCCCCTCTCTGAGATCATCAAATCCTACGGGAATACGGAGTTCACGTTTCGCGCCAGTATTATCCTCAACATCGCGTACCACCTGCATCTTGTTTTTCGACGCAAACGGTGTAAAGCCTCCAGCCAAGGATACGCCCTGAAGCACGGTCGCATAGGATCTGAGTGGGTATTTCCCAGGCTTTGTCACTTCACCCAATACATACACAAAATAACTATTTACTTCCTTGACCTGGACCGAAACGGTCGGGCTCGACATGAATTCCGTCAGTCGCTCAGCTATACGTTTTGCCAAAACGTCTGAAGACAACCCTGCGGCTTTCACATCACCGATCAAGGGCATCGAAATCATGCCGTCAGGACGAATTACCACTTCACGAGACAGATCTTGATTACGCCAAACTGTAACTACGAGTAAATCTTCTGGCCCCAATAAGAATGCGCTAGGCACACTATAGTCAACCGGATACTTAATAGGCTCCGCGCAACCCGTTGCCAACGCTACGAACACAAATATTGTCATGACGATGAGGCCGTCTTTCCACCATAACCTCTTTACAGAATGCATTTTGATGTATGCGTTCACAGTGCAATCTCTCCTTATGCATTTGTTCACCGTCCGGCAAACATTGTCATACTCGGCACACCTAACTTTCACGTTTAGTGAGTCGGCAGTACCACCATCGTTTCAGATGGCACCACAATCTGATCACCTGGCTTCAGCTCGATATTCTGTTTAGTTCCATCCCGTAACACGATATCGTCGTAGCTGGCTTTAATCTTGGCAAGTCCTTCTGCGTCTTTCCCGAGGCGAAAAATAACGATCTTGTTACGTGCCGCGACGGCAGTAAATCCTTGCGCCAGTGTAATCGCTTGCAGAAGCGTGGTCTTGCTCTTCAGGGGATACTTGCCAGGCCTTATGACTTCTCCTAAAACAAAAATGGCGTAGCTAT
>CAYNDW010000685.1:0-3975 GCA_964395375.1 uncultured Cytophagia bacterium | reverse complement strand
CCGAAGCGGACTCGCATGCCGAAGCCGAGCGTGTAGCGCTCGCAAAAGCCGCGGAGAGGTTGATAAGGAAAGTGAGCCAACGTTTTTAGCGAAATTCCCACCGCGGCCAAGCGTAATGCAAAATACTGCGCCATTCGTGTCGCGGTAAAATTTCACCCGAAACGAGCATGGCTCTTGAGACATCAGTAACGATACCCCACAAAATGCCACTGATACAAGAACCCCACAAACACGAGCGCAGCCAGCGCAAAGCCGCTGAAGTAGATGCGCGTCAATAGCTGGCCTCTTCGTTCCCGCCAAATTTTTACGGCACCATAGCACAAAAAGGGAAGCAGCGCGATCAGCATGAAGGGAATGAGATTAAGCGCACGCAACCCCGCAGGCACACCGAAGACCAAAGTCGCGCCGGCCTGATTGAGTTTGGCGATATAACCAAAACCATAGAGGGTCGCCAGCGCGGCCGAGAGCAGCCCTAAGACATGGGCCCAGCGCGGCAGCGGCTTGTGCTGCAGAAAATCTTTTTTGAACAATCGAAGCAAAAACACGGCGCCGAGCAATAGCGGAAAGAGCAAATAGCTCATCAGATACGCGGGAAGAAACGAGAGAAAAAATTCATTCGCCAGCTCTGGCGTCGAGTGCCACGCCACTTTTTCGTAAGTTGTGGGCACACTGATGCCGGCGAAGTAGGCGCTGCGATATAAGCCTGTAATTTCCCCACCGCCGTTTTCTTTAAACATGACCTCATTGCTCGGATCGTCCACACTCTTGAAACGCGTTGGAGCAAAAGGCAGGTAGTGCCGCGTTACGCCATTGGCAAACACGGCCAGGGTGTCTTCTGCAACGCTCCACACGCGCGCATGGTCGCGAAAGAGCGCGATCAAATCTTCCACGGTGTGATGGTTGTAACGGCTGTTGCGATAGACGCCGGTGAAGCGCGCCAAGTTTGTGGCAACGACCTCCTCGTGCTTTGCGGCAACCGGCGCGGCGAATGTGCGCACAAATGCCTGCACAAAACTTTCCACAAAATCATCCGAACTGGTATTCGAGGTGACGAAGAGGCCGAGTCGTTGTTGCGGGAATAGCAGCAGCACGCTCACAAACCCCAGCGTTTGGCCGCCTTTGCTCACGGCCAACGCGCCGCCGAAATTTTGCTCTTCGAAGCCGAGCGTGTAACCGCGCAATTGCGGATGATCGGAGAATTGTCGTGCCAGCAGCAATTCGACACTTTCGCGTTGCAGTATTTGCCGCCCGTCGTAAAGACCGCTATGCAACAGCAGCAACACCAAGTGCGATATCTCCGCCACGCTCGCCGCGAGTCCGCCTGCGGGTTTGACGTGCGTATAGAACATGGGCTGCGCAATGAAATGCTCTCCGCTTTTGCGATAACCTTTGGCATACGCCGGATTCTCCTCCGCGCTCGCGGGTAAATCATAAGTCGAAGCGTGCATTTCCAGCGGCGTGAGAATGTGTTGGCGCACGTATTCGATGAATGGCTGGCCCGAAACTTTTTCGACAATCAAACCGGCCAAGCCGTAACTGTAATTCGAGTAATTGATGGAAATACCGGAATCTTGAAAGCGCCGCGGCATGCGCGCGCGGAGATGTGCTTCGAGCGTTTGCTGCTCCGCTTTCGTGGCCGCGGCGTAACCGATGACGCGATCCTCGAATCCGGCCGCATGCGTCAGCAAATGCCGTAGTGTGATCTTGCTCTTGAAGCTGTTATCGAGCGGAAAGTCGCCGAGGTAGTCGCGGACCTCGTTGTCCAAGTGCAAGCGGCCTTGCTCGACCTGTTGCAGCACTGCGATCGCGGTGAGCAGCTTGCCCACCGAGCCGATTTGAAAAAGCGTCGTAGCGATATGCGGTGCGCTCTGCTTTTCCAAATCCGCAAGACCATAAGCTTTGGTGAAAAGCACGCGATCATTTTCGACAATCGTCACCGCGCCGCCCGGCAGTTGCTTGGCATTAAGCCCGATTTGAAACAGTGAATCACAAAAGACCGGAATATCGGAAAGGGATTGCGCTGGCGTGCTGCGCACAAAACTCAACAGCAACGCCAATTGGGGGAGAATGAATTTGAGCATTCGCACGCGAGGATTTGTGGTTGGCTAACGTTATTTTCAATCAAGCGATTTAAACTGGGCTTCACCGCCGGTGGAATTGATCTCGACTTGTCGGACCTCATATCTCCCACCTCATGCAAAGCCGCGCGCTCTAAGCACTGCGGCAGCACGCGGCGCGACGGGCTTTATCCTCGGCGATGCGCGTTCGACCTTTTGGGCGGGCTGCTCAATTGCGAGGATCAAGGGCAAAAGCACGGCTGCTCTTCTTCAGGCAAAAACTTCATATCCGTCCGCACAAAAGTTCAGCCGATAAACCAGCAGAGAGCACAAACCCGAGCAGCGACGCAATGTGCAAGCAAGTGGTCAGCGGCTAAAAGTTGCTTTCTAGTGTTGCTTCTTCAGCGCCGGATTCGAACGGCGCGGCAATATCGCGCGGCAGTAGCTCGTGCAGGTGTTTTTGAATTTTCGCAATCGCATGCACGAGGTCTTCCATGTCGCTCTCCGTGCCGAGCAACACGCTTTGCGCGAGCCACACGGCTTCTTCCTCGCAGGCTTTCTCGCACACGGGCAAATCGAGCTCGTTGTAATTCAGGCCTTCGAGCCACGGATACTCGCGCGGATCGAGCGCGAACATTTTTTCGCGATAGAGCGGCGTGTAGCCTTTGTATGCGGGAATGCCTTCGGCTTGCAAGGCTTCGAGAAATTTTTCGCGCGGAAGATTGTCGAACGCTTCGGCTTCGTAGCGCATGATGTAAAGATGCCGGCTGTGGCGCGTGACGCCGGGATGCACAATGAGCGGGCGAATGCCGGGCAGTTCGCAGAGACGTTGATCGAGATAGTTCGCGTTGCGATCGCGCAGTTGCATGTCGTCTTCAATCGTGGCGAATTGCGCGTTGAGCATGGCCGCGGACCACGCGGTCATGCGATGATTGGAGCCGAGCACGCGATGTTCATACCACGCGCCTTCGAGCGCGCGGCCGCAGTTGTTGTATGAAAAGCAGCGTTCGAAAATTTCTTTGGAGTTGGTGACGAGTGCGCCGCCTTCGCCGGCGGACATGTTCTTCGAGGATTGAAACGAGAACACGCCGACGGTGCCGAGGCCGCCGACGCGTTGGCCGCGCCATTCGGAGCCGTGCGCTTGTGCCGCGTCTTCAATCACGGGCAGACCGTGCTGCGCGGCAATGGCGAGAATCGCGTCGAGCTCCGCGGGTTGTCCCGCAATATGCACGGGCATGATGGCCGCGGTGCGCGTCGTGATCGCGTCTTCAAGTTGCGTCGCGTCGAGGTTGTAGGTGTTGGGATCGATATCAACGAACACGGGCACGGCGTTGGCCATGAGCACCGCCGATGCCGTGGCGATGAATGTGTACGGCGGAATGATGACTTCATCACCGGCCTTCACACCGCAAGCTTTAAGCGCGACCCACAAACCGACCGTGCCGTTCGCGCTCGCAAGGCCATACTTCGCGTGTTGAAATTCGGCGAAGCGTTTTTCAAACTCGGCTACGAGCGGACTGCGAACGCCCCATACGCCGCTTTCCCATGCGGCTTGCAATGCAATCATTTGCTCGTTGCGAAGCAGCGGCCACTTGGGAAAGGGTTTCGTGCGCGTGGGTGAGCCGCCATTGAGGGCGAGGTGAGGCATGTTGATCTCCGGATAAAATTTAAGACTGTCATTCTGTAAGAACCTTTCCTCGTGCTCGATACACAATTTGTTTTGAGACGTGTGTCGAGTGCGAGGGAAGTTCCTTGCAGGATGACAGTGAAGGGAGGCGTTCGTGCTTTTTATAAAAACGATTGGAAGGCAAAGCTAGGAAATCCGCATGCTTTGTCAAGTTGTTTTTGGTTATGAGTTCATGTCGCATTGCCTCATAAAAAATGTTACCCAAGCATTTTGAAAGAGGCGTCGTTGCCT
>CAYNDW010000684.1:0-3977 GCA_964395375.1 uncultured Cytophagia bacterium | reverse complement strand
GATGATAAAAACACCGTCTGAAGTTTTTGAATTAGCGCTCGCAAGAAAGTAAAAATCTATTTCGGGGCAGTTCTATTTTCGCGGGAGGAAGCTTTTGCAGTTTTAGAAAGAGAGTCACTCATGAAGTTCTTGCCCGAATTGCAGTAGATAGCCGTTGTTATCATAAACCGCAAATTCGCGCATGCCATATTCGAAGTCTTCCAGCGGATAACAAACGCGCGCTTGGTCTTGCAAGCTTTGCCACAGCGCCTCAACTTCATCGATTTTAAAATACAGCGCGCCGGTAAACGCAGGCTTCTCAAAAGGCAGATGCGCATTCGGCAAGGCGAACATCACCTCCACCTCATCACGACGAACCTGCGCCCAGCCCCATTCTTCATTGCAAGCCGTGCATTCAAAACCGAGCAGGGTTGAGTAAAACTCGATCGTGCCGCGCAGGTCTTCAGTATAAAGCATGGGTGTGAGCTTTTGGAATATCATCGCCGTCAAGCCTCTTCGTTCTCAAAGCAATAACTTTTCGAGCAACAGCCGCACGGTGCCCAAGCCATCGAGCGCAGCCAGCGGCACGGAGAAGAATACAAACGCGCCCGTCGCATCGCTCACGCCGACCACGGGCGTGCCCGGCCAATCCGGAGGCGTGCGCGTGCTTACCGGAAGAACATACAACGTGTCCGCGCTAATTTTCGGAACGAGCGGAAAGATGTTGGGAATGAGCGCGGCGTTCACGCGCACTTGCGGAAAGCCGCGCGCCGCATATTTTGCGGAGGGGAGAACAAGTTGGTTCCGCGTGATGCGGCTGATGCGCGGCCCCAAACTATCCACCGGCGCGAAATCCACCGGATCGCCTTGATTGCTCGCGAACTCTTGAAACGCCGTGATCATGATAAGCTTGCCGCCGGCATCGATGAATTTGGGCAAACTCACTTGCGCTTTCTCTAGATTCGGCTCGCTGTCCGCGTACCACAAGATGCGCTCGAACAGCAACAACGTTTGTGTGAAAGCTTCCGCCGAGGGTGGTTCGAGCGCGCCGCCATTGCTTTTAATATCCCACACGTCGAACGCTCCCACGATTGCGCGCAAGTTGGTGTGATAAAAATTCGCGGTGTTGTCCGCGACGTTGTAATCGTCGATCACGAGAAACTTGCTCTGCGGCACGCGCACGTGCCAAGTCTTATTCGCCGCGCGCGGCATGCGAATGATGCCGCTCGTTGCGCCCGCAATATCGACGGCGCGCAGATAGAAAATATGCGAGCCGCGGGTGAGGCCCTCCACCGCTGTCAGCGTCACGGAATTTGCGCTCGCGTTTAAGTCTTGCCACGTCGCGGCGTTCGTGTCATCGAGCGCGTATTGAAACTTTGCAATCGTATCGTCGCCGTCGAGATCGGTCGCGCTCCAGTTGAACGTCGCCACCGTGAACGTCGTATCCGGCACGTCCGTGCCTACGGGAAATTCCACCGTGGGTCTCGTATTGATGATGGGATAATTTTGTTTCGCGCCATTGGGATCTGCTGCGCCCGCATCATCAATTGCTTTCACCCAAAACGAATACGTGGTATCCGTGCCGGTGAGTTTGAGCGTGAAGGTCTCTTGCGTCTTCGTGGTGAAAGTCCAATCCGTAGGTATGTCATCACTCGTCCAGCTTTGCACGTTCGGCGCATTCGGGTCGAAGGCATAAATGAAGCCCACCACTGTGCCGTCGGGGTCATCGCCCCACCAGTGCAGCGTTTGCTTGCTGATCGTCGCATTCAGAGAATCCGCCACCGAGCGCACCGCGAGGTGCGTGACCGGCGATTGATTCGCTTTGGGCGCGTCGGTGGGATGCTCGGAGCAGGTTATGAGCAGCGCGCCGGCAGTAATGACAGCGGCTATTTTGAGCAGCGAACGCGAAAGACATTTGAGAGTTTTCATGCTTTGTCTTTTTCGAATGAGAGAAACAAGCTCGGAATAATGCGGGCGAGTCAGGACTGAAAGTTTTTTGGCAGAATAATTGGTTGGCAGAATGATTTAAAATAATTCTGCCGATAATCATCCTGCCAAAGTTTTTTATCGTCGGCTTCATCCACAAACACGATCATTCTTTCCCGCCGAGCACATCGTCATCCTTTTGCTCCGTGGTCAGCGAAATCGCCATTGCGTGCAAATCCAAGCCCTGCAATAATTCTCTGGCCATTTCCACGTGATCTTCGCGCACGAAAATTTTCACCGGCTGAATCCACGGATTGAGCGCGTGGAAATTTTCGTTGTGCAGATAGTAGGCGACCTGCTCTCCATCCAACACGGATTTGATCACGGCCAGATCGCCGATATTGTACGTTGACATGACTTCGAGAAATTTCTCCGGCTCTTGCTCTGCCGCGTCAACAGGCAGTGCTTCGACCAGCGGCACGTGGCAATCCGCGCATGCGGAGATTTCAGGCCGATACTCCGCGCCGCATTCGGGACAATACTTCGCCTCCGGCGAAACCGTAAAACTCTCACGACAAACCGAGCACGTGAATTGCCGGCGCGCTCTTTCTTCTTCATTGAGTTTCAATTCAACACCGCAATTGGGGCATTGCACTTCTTCGGGGAGGAGATTGGAGCTAGTCATGAGGGACTCCGTGTTTGAGCATTACCTGCATTCGTCGGAATATAATTCTTCTCTGCGGAAAGTGCTTTCCGCAGGCAGGCGTTCCAGTTGAACACCTTTAGAATGAGTAGAGGTTTCAGATTTTGATTCGTTTGCACAATCGCGGCATCGAAGAAAGAGGGTTGCTCTGTGATCTGCGATTCACGTGTCGCAACGCGATAATCGCTCTCGGTTTTGACGAACATTTTTGATTTGCCTTTCAATGCCTTTGGGTGTGATGCTGCGTTCCGCCATCCTTCGCTCGATGCCCTGCGTCGCCTTCTCAAAATTCTTTGCAACCCGCCTTCTTCCCGCAGTGCGATAACGTAAAACCGCGAGATACTCTGCCGTGTCTTCAAACTCCGGCGTGGAGAGTTCGAAGATGTCGGTTAAACATCTTTGTAAAATTTTCCCCCGGGTTTTGGTTGCCATAAGGAAGACCTCATTCAAATAATTGTTCGGGCGAAGACAAGCTCACGCGTAACTACTTGCTTCTTTTCCCTAGCAGCTTGAGCAAAAACGCTCTCGCTTCATCAACATCCGGCCTTATCTCCAAACGTTCAAACCAATGTACCGCTTCTTCGGCATGTTTCACGGCCTCTTTACGGTTGCCCAACGCTTCCTCTGCTAATGCGAGGCGGAATTTTAAAGTTGCCATATATCCCTTCGACCCCTTCTCACCAAAGAACTCCAGGCTTCTCAAACAAAGTTTCCTCGCTTCCTCGTATCTACCCAAATGATATGCGACAAGCGCCAATTGTCCCCATGTTCCAACTGCAAGTTCTTCGTCATGCGGTGTTTCAGCAACTCTTGTTTCAAACCAATCTTTGACTTTAGAAAACATCTTCCAAGATTCTTCCCAATCATTCATATCGCGATAGAGCTTTCCACGCTCGGTATTGATTAGAGCTTCGATATCTCCAGCACCCAACTCCTTGGCAATTTGCAATGCCTCCTCACACAGTCGTTTTGATTCAGAGAAGTTTTGCCTCTTTCGGTTCGCGCTCGATAACCATTGTAGGGCAATACCTTCGCCTTCGCGGCTTCCAAGCTCAACGAAAATGTGATGTGCTTCCTTGAATTTTTCCTCGGCCTCACTGTATTTGCCTCTTTGTCGGTCGAACCATCCCAACTCTCCCAAGAAGCGGGCAATAGTTTTCCGATTATTGATTGAACGCGCCAATTGTAACGATCTTTGTAGAAGTGAATAGAGCTCCGTCCAACGCCCAACGACTTGCAAATACCAATAAGCTTCGTAGCTCAGAGTAAGAACGTCTTCCGCCTCCCCATTTGCAAAGGCCCAATCAATTGCCGCAATAATGCTCGGACCTTCTTCGACAAATTCATAACTAAACCAGCGCCAATAGTA
>CAYNDW010000683.1:0-3979 GCA_964395375.1 uncultured Cytophagia bacterium | reverse complement strand
TAACTCATGCGCACGCCCGGTTGCACCACCCAACGCAGTGAAGGCCGCCAACTGTCTTGCAAGTATGCCGCAAAGTAATTCGGCTCTTGCAACACGCTGCCCAAATCGCGCTCTTCAAATTCATTCTCATATGAAAATTTTAAATCCTTGGCTTCGAAGCCGAACTTCAACTCGTGCGTATTGGTGACGAAGTACGTGAGATCGCCCTTTGCCGTGTGATCGACAATCTCATTCAAACTCGTTAAGCCGCCCTCGTTGCCCACGCCCACTTTCGTATCAAAGCGACTGCTCGCGAGCATGAAGTTTGAAAACATGCGCTGCGAAAACAAGTGCCGCCAATTCAACGCATACGTGCGATTGCCCCAATTGAAATCGAGCGTGAGGTCTTGCCAATCCAAAACGTCGCGCCCGAGATACGTGCTGAAAGAGACGCGATCATTGTGCGAGAGATCTTGAAACACGTGGCCCTGCACGTCATAGAAATAATACGGCAGTTCGAAATCCGTAATGCTCAAACTGCGCGCGGCTTTGAGAATTTGATCGATGTACGTGCGCCTGAGCGAGAGCAGCCATGCGCCTTTGCCCACGGGACCTTCGAGCGTGGATTGCGAACTTAACAAACTAATCGAAGCAGAGCCGGAAAATTTTTGGCTGTTGCCCTCGCGGCTCGTGAGCCGCAGCACCGAAGAAAGCCGCCCGCCATATTCCGCGGGGAAGCCGCCCTTCATGAGATTCGCTTCTTTCAACGCATCGGTGATGAAGTTCGAAAACAACCCGCCCACGTGCGAAGGATTATACACCGTGATGCCGTCGAGCGTGATGAGGTTTTGATCCGTGTTGCCGCCGCGCACCACCAAGCCCGTGCTGAAATCCGAAGGCGCGGTCACGCCCGGCAAAAATTGCAGCGAGCGAAACACGTCGGCCTCCACCACGCGCGCCATGGTCTGCATCTCACGGGTGTTGATGCCCACTTGTGCGAGGTTAATATCCTCCGGCTCATCTTCTTGGCTCGCCGTGACCGTGACTTCTTTGAGCGCGAGCAACTTCGACTTCAGCAAAACATTTTTGACGAGCTTGTCGCTCTCGGCGAACGTGATTTTTTCCGTATGCGTTTCATAACCGATATAGCTCACCGCGATTTCATAGGTGCCCGCTGGAATCGCGGGGATGACGTAATAACCCGAAAGGTTCGTGGCCGCGCCGAGCTTCGTGCCTTTCACTACAACGTTCGCGCTGATCAATGCTTCGCGCGTACTGGCGTCTTGAATGAAACCGCTGAGCGTGGCTTGCGTTTGGGCGGGGGCGTTTGCGGCAGGGCAGGCAATCAACAAAACAACTGCGGCGAAAAAGCATGTGCGAATCGACATCGTTCCTCTCAAAATGATGATCTCGAAAAAATTGACGCTGAACATACGCTGCGACTCAATTAAACTCAAGAGGTTTGTCACCGCTTGGGTGGCGCTCTCGTTCCCAAACGGAGTTTGGGAACGAGAATGTTATAACACCCTCTTGCGGAATTGCGCTCGTCTCGGTACATTGCTTGCAATTCTGCTCACGCTCATGCCAAAGGAAAAAGAGATGAACCCTTCGAACACGAATCCCGAACGCAGCAATCTCATTTGGGGCGGACTTGCTTTGATCGTTCTCGGCGGCATTTTTCTCGCGCGTAATTTTGAACTCGTCTATTTCGGGCGCAATTGGTGGGCTTTCTTTTTGTTGATTCCACTGTTTGCGACGTTCGGTAGTTTGCAACGACATCGGCAAGCAAGCGGCGGAAAATTCACGCCCGAGGTGCGCAATGCGTTCATCGGCATGCTCTCGCTCGCCTTCATTATGTGCGTCTTCCTCTTCGAGTGGAGCTGGCATGCCGTGTGGCCCGTGTTCATCATCATCGCCGGCCTCGCCGTGCTGCTCGAGACCCGCGGCTGAGCGCTCAGCAACTGGCGCTTGCTTTATTCTTATTGACAAAAAAACGACCCTCACAATAATTGCACGAGGATACATGAGGCTCTCAGATTACTCCTCCGACGCGGCTATCGACGGCTTGCTCGACAATTGGACGCAGCACCTCAATCGCGTGTATGGCACGCGCACCGTGTCCGCGAAATATCATGCGATGGAGTGGAGCGCGCAAGGCTACACGATTACGGACACGAAGGGCCGCGAGTATCTCGACTTTCTCGGCGGCTATGGTATTTTCGCCGCGGGTCATCGCCATCCGAAAATCGTGCAAGCCGTGATCGAGCAGCTTGGCCGCATGCCGCTCGGCTCGAAAGAACTGCTGCATCCGCAAGGCGGGTGGCTCGCGAAGAAGCTCGCGCAAATCACGCCGGGCGATTTGAAATACTCGTTCTTCTGCAACAGCGGCACGGAGGCGGTGGAGGGCGCAATCAAACTCGCGCGGCTTTATACGAAGAGAACGGATTTCGTTTGCGCGGAGAATGGCTATCACGGCAAAACGCTCGGCGCACTCAGCGCGACGTATCGCAAAAAATTTCGCGATCCGTTCGCGCCGCTCGTGCCGGGTTTTCATCATGTGCCGTTCGGCGATGCAACGGCAATCGCAGCGGCGATCACGGATAAAACCGCGGCGGTGTTGCTCGAACCGTTTCAAGGCGAGGGCGGCATTCGTATTCCGCCGAAAGGTTACTTAAAAGCAGTGCGCGAGATTTGCGATCGCAAAAACGTGCTATTGATTCTCGATGAGATTCAATGCGGGCTCGGGCGCACGGGCAAGATGTGGGGCTGCGAGCACGAGCAGGTTGCGCCCGATATTCTGTGCAGCGCCAAAGCGCTCGGCGGCGGGGTTTTGCCGCTCGGCGCTTTTATCGGCACGGAAAAAGTTTGGGCGCCGCTGAATGAGTGGCCCACGATTCACACGAGCACGTTCGGCGGTAATCCGCTCGCCTGCGCTGCCGGGCTTGCGGCGCTCGAAGTGATCGAAGAAGAAAATCTATCTGCTCGTGCCGAGCGCGTTGGCGCGTATTTGATAGCCAGCTTAAAAAAGATGCAAGCGCGGCACGGCGAGTTTATGAAAGAAGTGCGCGGCCTCGGGCTGTTCGTGGGCATGGAGTTCGTGAGCGGCAAAGTCGGCGATCTCTTGTATGAATTGTTGCTCGAACACGGCGTGCTTGTGGCTTCGATTCTCTCGACGCCCGAAATCATTCGTTTGGAGCCGCCGTTGATTATCGATGAAAAAGTGGTGGATGATTTTCTGCAGAGGTTCGAAGCGGCGTTGCGGGAGTTGCCGAAAAAGTTGGCTCATTCGAATTGAATGCAAACAAGAATCAGAAGGAGAAAACCAAGATGCAAACCAAAGATCAAACCCTGGAGCTTATCCAGCGTCTGCCCGATTCGTGTTCCTTTGACGATGTGATGGAAGCGCTTTGGGTGCAACGAAAAATTTTCATTGCGCAAGAACAAATCAAGGCCGGCGAGGGCATTTCACATGAAGAAGCGAAGAAGCGCTTAGAGCAATGGTTAAAGTAACTTGGTCGCCCGAAAGCTTGACTGATTTGGAGAGCATCGCCGATTATATCGCCCGTGATTCTTCGCATTATGCCAGGCTTGTGGTAGAAAAAATTATAAAAGTTGTTGAGTTACTGGCGCTTTTCCCGCTTCAAGGAAGAAGAGTGCCGGAAGCTCACGACGAAAACGTGCGTGAAATTTTCTATAAGCGCTATCGCATTATTTACGAGACGAAAGTCGATCATGTGGAAATTCTGACCATCATTCACGGCAGCCGTTTGTTGGAGTGGCCGCTCTAGAATTTCATCGACGCTTTTCGACTCGTTCAGGACAAAGTTATGTTCGATTCCCCCGATGCCTTCTTGTGAAAAATTCAACCCGACGAAGATTTCATTTTGGAGTTGAAAGCTGTGCCCTTCAAAGGCAACAAAAATCGCACGGCCTAAACGTGAAGATTATCCGATTCGAGTTGCCCGACAACAGCGGCGCGTTGCAGCCGACGCAGTGGTAC
>CAYNDW010000682.1:2722-3980 GCA_964395375.1 uncultured Cytophagia bacterium | reverse complement strand
TCGGACGCGGCGCTCGGTTACATTCTCAAAAATTTGTGGGACGACAACACCGTCGTGCTCGTGCTTTCCGATCACGGCTTTCAATCCGTGCCCGAAGCCCAAGGCCGCAAGCCCGACCGCACCGTGCGCATTTTGCCGGAAGTGTTGATGGCCACGCTCGGTTGGAATCTCGAAAAGATTCGCACGTTCAACATTCGCGGCGCGACGTTCTTTCGCGATCAAGAAGAGAACGCCGCGCGCATTCAACGGATGGAAGACGATCTGCGTTTGATTCGCGTTGCGGCTTCGAACGCCATGCTTTTTGACGTGAGCCGCGATCCGTCGAACAATCTTGAGATTCGTTTGCGCGATGAGATTGAAGAGTTGGAGGATCTCGCGGTGCGCTTGCCCGACGGCCGGGTGATTGCCGCCAACAAAATTATCGAAGGCGACACCGGCGGCATTTCCGGCGATCATCATCCCGCGGGCGTTTTGCTCGCCGCGGGCGCGGGCATTCGGCGCGGCTTTAAAATCGAAAACGCGAGCGTGCTCGATATGACGCCGACCATGCTCGCGCTTTTGGGCTTGCCCGTGGGCCGCGATATGGAGGGCCGTGTGCTCGAAGAAATGTTTGAGAAGAAACTGCCCGTGCAGTTCATTAACACATGGGAAAGCGCGGAGCGGCAGTTTGAGAAAGATGAAGAAGAGACCACGGAAGAATTGAAGAATCATTTGCGCAGCCTCGGTTATCTGTGAGATTGGAGTGATGGAGTGATGGAGTGATGGGTTGATGGAGTGATGGGTTGATGGGTTGAAGCAACACAGAGAATCAATTCTGATTTTTTTATCACCAACGGATAGATTAAACCCAACGGATGAAAAGCCAAAAGCTTTATCTGTTGGGCTTAATCTATCCGTTGGAGCGACCCGAAGATCTGCGGTTTTAAGGCGGATAGTTTTTCTAAGGCAGGAGGAAATTTTTTGAGCACCGGCATACTGCTCAATATGAGTTGCGTCGCCGGTGTTGAAAAGGATTCCTTCTGAATGACACCGAAGAGGATGATTGCCATGACTCGAGGTAAACCGCGCCGCCACGCGAACAAATCCGCTTGGGCCTTGCGCGCGACATTCGGCCTCGCGTTGCTGGCAACGTTATGGGGAGGAGCGACGCAGGTGCAGCACGCGCAAACGCCGATGACCGTGACGCTCTCGCCGCGCAGTGTGATTGCGGGCGCGCAAACCACGGTGCAAGTCGCGTTCGTGGTCACAAGCGCCAGCA
>CAYNDW010000682.1:0-2712 GCA_964395375.1 uncultured Cytophagia bacterium | reverse complement strand
AAGCGACAGCATCAAGATCGGCGGCGGCGTGAAGGTGCGTTTGCCCAAAGGCTTCGGCGCGCCGCAAACGCTAGACGCGAACGCGGCGAATTTCGTGACGGCGCGCGCTTCAAATTCTAAAACAAAAATTGCGCTCGCGCAAATTTCGCGCGTGGATGGCCGCGTGAATTGGGGCGCGGAGAATAATGCGTGGGTGGTCACGGCGCTCGTGAAAGAGCACGCACTCATGGCCGGCGATACGTTGCTGATCACGTTTGGCGCGAATGCGCCGAGCGGCTTGAGCAAAGCGCCGTATTCGAATTTCAGCGACAGCGTGCGCGTGGCGTGCGATCCGAATGGCGGCGGCATTTATTACGATCTCGCGCCCGCGCCGATATTGACGATTTCGACGCGCGCGCCCTATCGTATCGCCGGCTATTTGCCTTCGAGCCTTGTTGCCGGAGCGCGCGCCAACTTGCGCCTCGTTGCGCTTGATGAGTTGAACAATCTCGCCGCCTCATTCACCGGCAAAGTGCAACTCGCTTCGAGCGACGCAAGCGCTAACTTTCCACGCGAGGTTGAAATTGCTGCGAGCGATAGCGGGCGCAAAAACGTCGAGGTGATTTTTCAAACGCCGGGCGTGCATACGATGAGCCTCAACGCGCTGGACCGCATGCCCCGCTATCTTTGGCAAACACGCACGAACCCGACGGAGGTTGTCGCCGCGCCGGAGAGTTTGCAAATCTTTTGGGGCGACTTGCACAACCATTCGAGCTTCAGCTATGACGGCTATGGCAACGATGCGTTCTTCGCCGCGCGTGAAGTCGCCGGGCTCGATTTTTATGCGCTCACGGATCATGCTTCTTTCTTTTTAAAAAGCAACAGCGGTTTGAGCGCGAATGAATGGGAAGCGACGAAGCGCGAAGTGGTGCGCAGCAATGAGCCGGGCAAGTTCGTCACCCTTCCGGCCTATGAGTTCAGCGCGCCGCCGCCGTCCGGGCATCACAATATTTATTTCAATGCACCGGATGAAATCGTGCCGCAGCTTCCGCTCTTGCGTGAAGAAGACTATCAGCAGATTCAAAAAGTGTGGCAGATAAAAAATAGCGTGCTGCCGCCGGGCGTGGACATGATCACGGTTCCGCATCACACCGGCATTTTGTGGAACGGCATCGAGGGCATGGGGTCGTTGGTGAGTTTCGGGCGCGGGTTTGCAGACGCGAAGCTGCGGCCTTTGATTGAAATTTTTTCGAGCCACGGCTTGAGCGAAGCTTATGCGCCGAGCCATTCCCTCTCCTACGAGGAGATCGCGCCGGGCACGGAGAAGAGCAGTTCGGCCGGGCCGCATTATGCGCAAGACGCGTGGGCCGCGGGCGAAACGCTCGGCGTGCTTGCCGCAAGCGATGATCACGGCTCGCGTCCGGGGCAACATTATAACGGACTCACGGCGGTGTATGCGAAAGCATTGACGCGCGAGGCGATTTTCGCGGCGCTCAAAAATCGCCATACCTACGCCACGACCGGGCAACGTTTGCTCGTGCATTTCGATATCGAGGGGCAGCTTATGGGATCGCGGCTGGTGAAAGAGCCGCCGTATTATCCGCGCCTCCATGTGCGCGTGACGGGCACGAGCGATTTAGAATTTGTCGAAGTGTTGAAATGGGATAGCCGGCGGGGACAATGGGAGAACGGTCATCCGCGCTTCGAAGTTATTCAGCGCACCGAAGGTCATGGGCTGCAATTGGCAATGCAGTACGTGGATAGCAGCTACAGCGGCACTGCGCTTTATTACGTGCGCGCCAAGCAAAAGCAAGACGTGTTCATTCCGCGCCAACTGCGCTATCGCCAAGTGTGGGCGTGGACGAGTCCGATTTGGGTGCATGATGCGCAGTCGCTCGATACTTCGGAAACGCGCGCCCTCCCGCGCCGTTTGGAATTGGAGCGCGGCTTTCCGAATCCGTTTCAACAGAGCACGATCGTGCGCTATTACTTGCCGCGGCGCGCTGAAGTCGAAGCGAATCTCTTCAATGCGCTCGGCCAGTTGGCGCAGCCGTTATTGCGCGACACGCAAAACGAAGGCTGGCATGGCCTGCGCATTACGGGCTTCGATTTGGCGCAGGGAATTTATTTTATCCACCTCAAAGCGGCTGGTGAGGTGGCGACGCAAAAACTCATTTTGTTCAAACGTTGAGGTAATGTCATGAAATTTTTTTGTACCTGCCTCAGCCTTGCGCTCTGCGCCGCCGCGCATGCGCAGAATTATTGGTCCCCGGATTCCACGGCGTATCATTATCTCAGTCGCGGCACGAACGTGGAGCAATGGGTCGCCTCGACGAAGACGCACGTTGAAGTCGATACGATTGACTTTCGCACGGCCGGCGGCGCGATCAAATGGACGATTCCGGCGAACACCGGCGGCGCGGCGCTCGAACTGCGTTTGATCGATCTCGATCTGCGCGGCTTCGTGCTTTATACCATATGCAAACGCAACAACTATCCCAGCCCGATCAACGCCAACTTGATCGTCGCGCCGGGCAAGGGCTTTCGTTTGCCCGAGCCGGTGTATGTGCATCCTTCCGGCAAACATCTGCCCGTGGATTATTGGCAGCAAAGAGGGCGAACCACCGCGCTGACTCCGTTTGGAGGCTCGACGCTGGAAGACCTCGCGCACGTGCACATCATTCAGTTTCGCGCCTTCAAAGCCGAAGTCGAACAAGTTTTGTGGATCGATGA
>CAYNDW010000681.1:0-3990 GCA_964395375.1 uncultured Cytophagia bacterium | reverse complement strand
CTCACATAAGGCTTCAGAACTGCTGCCAAATCCATCTGCTGGAAATGACCGGCGCGGTCGACAGGACCCTGAAGGGACCATGAAGCCGACGTGAGAGATCCAGTCGCTCGCCCGTTTCCTGCCTGCGTCCCTCCCGGCAGCTGAATGGCGTAATCTACCACTAACTGGCCTACAATTGCCTGAAAGATTCCAACCGTTGCCCGCGCGGCTTCAACGGAGATCGTTCCGATCGTCGGTCCTGCGAGTACAAGATCGCGCCACTCGATGGCGACAGGAAGGCCCACCGACCAATCTGTTGCGCGAACCTCCCATCCACTCGCGCGATTGAGCTGGGTCAACAGACGGTTCTGGAGTAGGCCATAGGGAAAGGTCAGGAACAGAAATGCCGTGAAACAAGCCAGCGAGGCAAGCCCCCATCCTAAGGGGCCTTTCAGCTTCAATGTTTCCAGCCAGGTAGGAGGCCACGTCATCATGAAGCTCCTGCTCCTACCGTCACCCACTGGCGTACAGTTTGAAGCTCCTCTTTCTCTTGAAGTACTGTCAATTCCAGTAAGACAGCTGTTGGGGTTCCACGCCCAGAGCCGTTCCACTCATCCATCCAGCGATTGCCCTTGCCGTCGTAATAGCGCACATTGAATCCTTTGACTTTGGTCGCCAGCTCGACTTGCTCGACAGATTCGTCTGTCAGGCCGTGAAGATTTCTTCGTACAAATCGAAGGAGGCGATCGCCTTCTTTGGTGTAGACAATACGGACCAGCTCGGTGTCGTTCGCCGATTCAGCCCCTCGAAACTGGCCCATTGTGAGAAACGCGATCGAATCTGCAGGCCGGCCTTCGTACTGCCCATTGACACCAGTCCAAGGGCCGGTTTGGCGATCCACACTGATCGAGAGCTCGTTAGCCATAATGCGTAAGGTACTGCGAACGATCTGATCGTTGGTTGCACTGATACGCGCCGAATCGATTGCGCCGATCGTGACATAGAGGGACCCAAAGACCAAGGTGGCCATCAAGGCGACCAGCGAGACGGCCAGTAAGATCTCGACCAGCGTAAAGCCGTCTTCAGAATCCCGCGCCGCTTGTGGAAAAAACATAGGTGCTGACTTCGACCATTTCATCCGTTTTTCCTCGAGGCCACAGCACTTGAATCTTGATCTCACGTACGGTCGGCAACGGTGTGGGCGATACGATCCGTTTCCATCGATAATTCGATGGGCGATTCGCAGTCTCGGCCGTAGCCTGCGAACCAAGGGGAATCGGGAGAAATTCTCCTCCCGTTTCACCGATTGGCAGGAGCGGGCCCAGCTCCGTCTCAGTCAATTTTTCCTGCGCGAGGATTGTTGCTGTCGTGAGTTCTTTGGCTCTTGCATGGAGGTCCAGATCCCAATTGCGAAGTCCCAGCAGGATCGGCAGCGCCAGCGCAAGAATGCCGAGCGAGATCAGAACCTCCATAAGGGTGAAACCCCGCTCATTACCCATGACCATATACCTTGCGATAGCACCCTGGCTTCACTGCCGGTGTCATGGCGCGCTGCTTGCCGGCTTGAGCAAGGCCCTCACTCTGTCTGGAATGACGATTGGCTTAGGAGGTTCGATTCTCTCATCGCTCATACGGATTGCTCCTGTAATCGGCTCAATCGCAATGGCCAGAATGTTGTTACGCGCATCCACCAAATGCAGCGTTGTCGGGTCGATCCTTCCAGTAGGGTAGAAGGACAGAGAGACTCGGCCTGTTTCTTTTTTCCCCGGGGTCGTAAAAATATCCGAAAAGCGGATAGAGGAGGGGAGGCTCAACGGCGTAGCCCAGGCGACATCGGTCGGCGCCTTTTCTTGGTTTCCATCCAGGATAACAGGCCAGTAGCTCCCTCGGTCGACATCGACGTAGAGGCGAATGGTCTTTTGAGTCGTCATGGCCATGCTCTGAAGCGATCGCACGGTTCCCACCATCCGTCGGCCGACAGAACCCAGATTCTCCTCCAGCGAAATTCGAGGCAAGATGATTCCCATCAATCCAACGAGCAAAAACAAGACAATGATGATTTCAAGGATGGTGAATCCAGTTGCGGCTCGTAAGGGGTAAGGGGTACGGCGTGAGGCGAGGGAAGACAATCGTCTCATCACCCCATTAATCCTTGTCGAGATTCCAATTGGTGATATCCGCATTCACCCCTTCGCCTCCCACTTCGCCATCCGTCCCAAGGGATATCAGTTCGTACTCGCCTTTCAGACCGGGACTCTGACCGGGGATCTGAACGGATCCCTGGCTAGGACTCATATACTTGTAGGGGATCCCCCAGGGGTCTTCAGGAAGTATCGGAAGATATCCGCCGAGTTTCCAATTTTACGGGATAACGCCGACCGAAGCTTTTTCGATCAACGCTTTCAATCCCTGTTCAGTCGTGGGGTAGACACCGTTGTCAAGCTTGTAGAGCTGCAAGGCTCCTTCGATATTGCGAATTTGAACTTTCGCCGCCGTACGCTTGGCATCGTCGGTCCGTCCCATGATGCGCGGGACGACCAAGGCCGCGAGGATTGCAAGAATAGCCACCACGACCATGATCTCGATGAACGTAAAACCACGCTCTTGCCGGAGCATGTAACGCGAGGACCGCAGCAACCACTGTCGCCGGCTCCCTGCTGGCTGTATACGCGTAACCTGTTCCCATGCGATCATCGAATACCTCCCGTTAATCTCGGCACTCCTCACTACGGCTAGTGGACCATTTGTCCCATTTCGAAGATGGGCAACAGGATCGCCACCACGATACAAAATACCAAGACACCCATGACTAAGATCATGATGGGTTCCAAGAGCGACGTGAATCGCGTAATGACTCGATCCACTTCCCCATCATAAATGTTCCCGATACGGCGCAGCATCTCTTCCATCTCACCGCTCCGCTCACCGACGGCAATCATGTGGGTGACCAACGCGGGGAACTCTCCGCTGCGTTTCAGCGGTTCAGCTATCGTTTCTCCCTCACGGATATTCTGCCTGGCTCCTTCAACCGCGTGTTCCAACACACGGTTATTCATCACGCGTTTGGCTACGTCCATGGCATCCAACAATTGCACACCGCTCGCCAGCATGGTAGCCAACGTGCTCGTGAGCCGCGAAATGGAGACCATACGGGCAACCTCGCCCATGAGAGGAATCTTCAGCACCCATCGGTCTGCTGTGAGCTGTCCCGCTTCCGTTTTCATCGCCCGGCGAGCCGCCCACACCAATATGCCCAGCCCTCCAAGAATAATCGCCCAATAGTCTGCGAGAAAATGGCTGATGCTCATCAGCACGACGGTTGGCCAAGGGAGGGCCTGCTTTAAACTAGTAAAGACAGCGGTGATTTTGGGCACCACAAAGGTCATGAGAAAAAATAACACCGAGACTCCGACGATCAGCATCAAAGCAGGATACATCACAGCATTCGTCACTTTATGCTTGAGTGCTAACTGCTTTTCAAGAAACTCCGCAAGACGGAATAAAATCTGATCTAATGCCCCGCTGGCTTCACCGGCTCTCACCATGTGCACATAAATCTGGGAGAATTCCCGTGGATATCGCTCCAGTGCCGCACTGTAAGACGAACCGCCGCGGATCTCTTCGCGAATCTCAGCCATGAGACTCTTGATAGATTTTTTTTCAGTTTGATCTACCAGCACTCCAAGCGCCTCGACCAGCGGCAGTCCGGCGACCAACAATGTCGCCAGCTGCCGGGTCATCATCGCAACGTCGGTCGTGTTGAGAGCGGGGGAACGTCCAATACCCCCGGGAGATCTGCCCCTCGTGCCAGTTGCTGATCCGGTAGCGCCAGATCCCTGTTCCACCATATCGGTGGGAAACACGCCGACCTTGCGCAGTTTCACACGCGCAACTTTTGGGCTTTCGGCATCGATAATACCGGTCGCCGCGCCGCCGTCGTTTCGATAACCTTTATACTGGTAGACCGGCATCTGATTAGATCTCGACTTCCTGCTGGGTAATTCGCATTAG
>CAYNDW010000680.1:0-3992 GCA_964395375.1 uncultured Cytophagia bacterium | reverse complement strand
CCGGAAGCCGATGAAAAGAACAATATCGCTTCACTTCTTTTTAAGGTGGAAGAAGCGCCGACCCTAGTCGTCGAACCCAGTACGTTGGATTTTGCCGGGACCGTGGGACAGCCCAATCCTGCCGCGCAATTTTTTGCGATTAAAAATTCCGGCAGTGGATTTCTGTATTGGAATGCGACCGTCGACGCGCCGTGGGTGCAATTTTCGCCCGATACCGGCACCGTGACGGTATCGGCGCAAACGAGCAACGTCAGAGTTGATCTCGCGGGCCTTGCGCCCGGTTCTTATCAAGCCAGTATCGTGGTCAATTCCAACGGTGGCCGTGCCGTGGTTGCAGTCAATCTAACGGTGGCTGGGCCGTTGCCGAGTTTGCAATTTAGCCCAAGCCTGCTTGAGTTTGCCGCGACCCAAGGCGGCGCGAATCCGCCGGCAAAGTATCTAACGGTTCGCAACGCCGGCAGCGGCATGCTCACCGCGAAGTTGACGAGCAATCAACCGTGGCTTGTTTTTAAGCCCGACACTATTGCAACGGCAGAGCGAGATTCAGCGCAGGTGCTCATCGTGCTCGGCAATCTCACGGCGGGAACTTATACGGGAACGATTACGATTCGCGCGAATGGCGGCGTGGGCGCGGCCAATGTGATTTTAAATCTCAGCCCGCAACCGCCGGTGTTGGAAATTTCAACCCGCAGCTTAAGCTTTGTGGCGACCGAGGGCACGGCGAATCCGCCGGCGCAGCCGATCACGGTGCGCAATACCGGCGGCGGCACATTGCAATGGAGCGTGATCAATCAAGAAACGTGGCTCTCGTTTGATCCGCGCAGCGGGAGCACGACCACGGAAAGCGACGTGTTCAATGTGACGGCGAGCATTGCACGGCTTGCGCCCGGAAATTATTCCGGCGTCTTTCAAGTTGATGCTGCGCCCGGCGGCCGCTTGGAGGTGCGCGTGAATTTCACGGTGAATCCGCGGCCGCGTTTTCCGGATTTAGTTGTGCTCGCGCAAACACGCGGCTTGGATAGTTGTTTTGCCGCGGACTATGGTTTCGTCACCGAGTTTGTGGTGCAGAATCTCGGCGAAGCCGCGGCCGGGCCGAGCTTGGCGCAATTGTCGCTCAACACTGAAATTCGCCAGCGCCAAAGCTTGCCCGGCCTCGACGTCGGTGCGAGTTACACGTTGCGTTTTGCCGCGGAAAATTTGAACGCCGGGTTTACTCAAGTCGCGTGCGAAGTCGGCCTCGGCGCGACGTTTCAAGAAAGCGCCACGAGCAACAATGTCGTGCGCTATTCCGAATGGACGCCGCGGCGCGGCGATGTCAATGCCGACAGCGCGCTCACGCTGCAAGATTTGTTTCGCCTCGTCGATCTCGTATTGCAGCGCAATGTGAGAGAAAGCAGTTTGCGCGAATGCTGGGCCGCGAACGTGAGTGTCGATGGGACTTTGGACATTGCCGACGTCGTCGCCTTCATCGACGTGTTGTTGAGCGGCGGCAGCGCGACGAATCTTGGCAATGGCGGTGAACTAGAGATGCAGCTTACGGCTTTGCCGGAGCAAAAGACGAGACTGAATTGGAGCACGCCTTCGCCGTTGCGCGCATGGCAAGCCACATGGAAACTGCCGCAAGGCGCGCGCACTGTGCCGTTGCAATCTTTTCAACAAAACGGCTTTGAAGTCGATTGGAAAATTTCGCAAAACGAGTTGAAGCTTTTGGTGTGGCGCACAACCGAAGTTTCCGCTCAAAACGGGCAACGCCATGGTTTTGAAATGCCGCTTACGCTCACGCATGATGACCTCGCGCAAATCATCGGCGCAACGAGCAACGGCGCAATGCTGCAATTAACGCCGAAAGCCATTGCCGCGGAATTGCCGCAATCGTTTCGCTTGTCCCCGGCCTATCCCAATCCGTGGCGCAAGGGCTTGGCGCGAAAAGTTGTGTGGCAATACGAGCTGCCGGAGTCTGCGATTACGGAGATGCGGCTTTACAACGTGCTCGGGCAGGAAGTGCGGCATCTGACATTCGGCCTTATGCCCGCGGGCCGCGGCGAAGTGAATTGGGATGGGCGTGACCACACTGGCCGCGAAGCTGCGCCGGGTATTTATTTCGTCGAACTCCTCGCGGGTAAATTTAAGCAACGACAACGGCTCGTGATTTTTTGAGAAACCGTTTGGCGATTGCGACGACGATTCGCTTGTCATTCTGTAAGAACCTTCCCTCGCGCTGGGAAGAATACCGAGGACTAGGGAAGTTCCTTTCAGGATGACATTTAAAATAAACTTGTCACCCAAGAAGCTTTGATCATGTATAAAACCAAACTCATTCTCCTCTCTCTTGCCGCAAGCCTAACTCTCTCCGCCTGCCAATGGCAAGCGCCGACGGATCCTGCCACTGACGGAAAGATTTCTTTGGCGCTCAACTTCGCGCGTTGGCAAGAGCATATCGGCGACGAGGGCAATCAACTTGCGCGCGCGCGCGGCTGGGCCGCGATTTCGCGCATTGAGATTTTTGTTTTGTTTGATAAAGATACGCTCGCGCATGCGACCGCTATGGTTACTTCCGGCGCGAATGAATTTTCCGCGGCGCTGGAAGTGCCGATTGGAAAAGAGCGCCGCGTGATTGTCGAAGCGTGGGAAGATCAAAATGGAGATGGCGCAGCAGTGCGCGCATTTCGCGGCGTGCAAACCGGAGTCGAGGTGCAACCCAATCTCGCGCAAGAAGTGGAAGTGACGCTTTATCCTTTGCCGGTGGCCGGGCAAAGCATTGTGCTCATCGTCGGTTCTGGGCAAGGCGCGCCGGGCACGAGTGGGCATCTCGTTCCGCTCACGCTCATCAGCGCGGATTCCTTGAGCGGCATGCAATTCGATTTGAATTATGAAGCGAACCTCGTCGCGCCGGTGGCGGCGCTGCGCACGACGACACTCGCGTTCGATACGTTGGCGAGCAATATCGTGGTGAGCGAGCAAAGCCAGGCTTTGCGCATGTTGCTCTTTTCCACTGCCGGCAAACGGTTGCCCGCGCTGGTTGATCCGGCCGTCATTATGAACGTCGCTTTCAAAGTGAATGGCGGTGTTGAAGCCGGAGCACAATCCGCTTTGACGCTTTCAAACTTTGCCGTGCTCGATCACAATCGGAAGCGGCTGGGAGTGTTGGCGGTGGAAGGAGGAACGTTTGAAGTGGTGGGAGGAAGATAGGAGAACGCACGGGGGGTTAAAAAATTTGAAGCTTGCTGCGCCAACGGATAGATCAAAACCAGCGGATAAAAACTCCGTAGGACTTTATCCCTCCGTTGGCGTTTTCTTTTGATAAAAAGGAAAAGAAGACTCTCGTCGTGTATCGGTTAAAGCAAGGTTCCGCTCAATAACAGCAGCGCAACGGAAAAATAAATCATCAAGCCGGTGACGTCGACCAAAGTTGCAACGAAAGGCGCGGAAGACACGGCCGGATCAAAGCCGAGCCGGCGCAAGATAAACGGCAACATCGAACCCACCAACGTTCCCCACATCACGACTCCGATCAAACTGAGCGAGAGCGTCCATCCCACCAATAAGAAGTGCTCACCGTAACGCGCATCGCGATTGGGCCAGAGCAAGATTTGCAGCATCCCAATAAGGCCGAGAATTCCGCCAAGCGTTAGCCCGGAAAAAAATTCGCGCTTCATGACGCGCCACCAATCGCGGAGCCGAATCTCTTCCAATGCCATCGCGCGAATCACGAGCGAGGCCGCTTGCGAGCCGGAGTTGCCGCCGCTGCTGATGATGAGCGGCACAAACAACATGAGCACGAGGGCGCGTGAGATCTCATGCTCGAAGTAGCCCATCGCCGCGGCGGTCAACGTCTCGCCGATAAAGAGCAGCGAAAGCCAGCCGCCGCGTTTTTTAATCATCGGCCAAAAGCCCGTGTTCATGTACGGCTCGTCGAGCGCTTCGACCGCAGCCATCTTCTGAATGTCTTCCGTGGCCTCTTCTTCGACAACGTCGATCATGTCATCCACCGT
>CAYNDW010000679.1:0-3994 GCA_964395375.1 uncultured Cytophagia bacterium | reverse complement strand
CAGCGCCAGAACCGATTCATCAAGAGGACAAGGGCAACCTCTTCGCTTTTTTTTGGAATTTCAGCAGACAACACGATGTGGGAAGGCCTTACGATGCTCCCATTGACGTCATCCTTCCTGGCTTGACCTCCCCGGTTCAACCGGACGTACTTTTCATCGTAAAGGAGCGGTTGCACATTGTCAAAAAGGGCCGAATCGAAGGCGCGCCGGATATTATGGTTGAAGTTCTTTCGCCTTGGAATTGGTATAGAGACCGGAGCGAAAAGTTCAGTGTCTACGCTGAAGCGGGCGTGCGTGAATACTGGATCGTCGATCCCAAAATGAGAGCGATAGAGTTGTTCGTCTTGCGCGAAGGCTCATATGAGCTTATCGGCAAATATGGCGTCGGCGCAATGGTGCGTTCCGAGGTTCTGCCGGGCTTCGAGGTGAAAGTGGAAGAGATCTGTCCGGCGCGCTAGCTGAAAATTTAACTTCGCATGAAGCGGAGAACGTTGCGCAATTAACCATGAATCCGAAGCTTCTTGGAGCGAGTTTCCATGACGACAACCATTCTTGAACCTTCCCCTCGCGAATTGCGACAGCCCATCGAACACGAATGGCCGCCGCAGGGCAAGTGGACGTATGAAGATTATCGCCATTTGCCGGACGACGGCATGATTTACGAAATCATTGAGGGAGAATTGCACATGGCGCCAGCGCCTATTCCGATTCATCAAGAATACGGTGGTGAGATGTTTTGGGCTTTGCAAAATTTCGCTAAGAAACATGGCGTCGGCAAAGCGTATATTGCTCCCCTTGACGTTATCCTCCCCGGTGTGGCCGAGCCGGTGCAACCGGATGTATTGTTCATCCTCAAAGAGCGGCTGCATATTGTTCAACCCGGCCGCATCGAAGGCGCGCCGGACATCATTGTCGAAGTGCTCTCGCCCTCAAACTGGAATATCGACCGCGGAAAAAAATTTCGCGCCTATGCCCAGTCCGGCGTGCGGGAATATTGGATCATCGATCCGCAAGCGCGCACTATCGAACTCTTTGTCTTGCGTGCAAGCGCCTATCATTTGATCGACAACTATGCCGTCGGCGCAACGGTGCGTTCGGAAGTGTTGCCCGGTTTCGAAGTGAACGTTGAAGACATTTGTCCGCTCGCTTAACCCAGGAGTTTTAAAAATTCATGTCCCATTTCGTTCTTTGGTTCCTCGCCATTTTTTCGTTTATCGCCCCACCCTCTTCCGCACAAGAAACCGCCGCGCCCAAATCCAAAAGCTTTCTGTGGAAAGTGCAATCCAAAGCCAACACGATCTATCTGCTCGGCTCGATTCATTTGCTCAAAGAGGAGAATTATCCTTTGCCCGAGCCAATGGAGCGCGCATTTGCCGAGGCGCAAGTGCTCGTGCTCGAAATCAATCCCGATAGTCTCGCGCTGCCGGGCATGCAGCAATTTGTTTTGAGCAAGGGCATGTTCGGCGAGGGCAAAACTTTGCAAAGCAGCCTTGCGCAAGAAACGTATGCGCTCGCGCAGAAACGCGCCGAGGAGTTGGGCTTAAACCTCCTGCTCTTGCAAAGCTTCGAGCCGTGGCTGGTCGGCATCACTTTGACCGCGGCCAAGCTGCAACAAATGGGCTTGACGCCGCAATACGGCGTTGATCAGTATTTTTTCAACAAGGCCAAAGCCGCTCACAAAAAAGTTTTGACGCTGGAGAGTATTGCGTTTCAAGTCAGCCGTTTTGATAACATGTCGCAGCAAGATCAAAATGCTTTTTTGTCGGAAACGCTTACCGAGTGGGACGTGATTGAGAAAGACCTAAACGCGATTGTGCAAGCCTGGGCCGCGGGCCAAGCCGATACGCTTGCCGCAAAATTGTTTGACAGCCTAAAGGCTTATCCGGAAGTTTATGCTTCGTTGATCACGGAGCGCAATCGCAATTGGCTGCCGCAGCTCGAGAAGTTTTTGCTCGCGGATAAAACCCATCTTATCGTCGTCGGCGCGGGGCATATGGTGGGTGCGGAGGGCTTGATCAAAGCATTGCAAATGAGAGGCTATTTGGTGGAGCAGCTTTGAATGCAGGGAGTCATGTCAAGTGCTGGAGAATCTGATCGAGGGTGCGGTTGTGCTTTGCACTAAAGAGCACATCTTGAGCAATTCTTTCATTCGTCGCAGTCAAAAGTGCCAATAAAATTAAACTCTCGTCGGTATAAATCGACGAAGCAAGGCTTGAAATTTGCTTTCGCCACTTTCCACTCGCACCACAGCGGCGTTGTTTTTTTCAAGGTCAGCTTTGCAGGCATCGCAATCCAAAGTGGTTATAACGCGCTCATTCCCGGCTTCAACATCTTTGATGATTTCATCGGGGTTTTCGTCAGTCCATTGGGGTAATTTCGTTCGAACTCGGGGTTTGTCGTTTACTTTGGTTAATATCGCTTTGCAACTCATAATCGCTCCTATGTTATTGTCTATTGTTGGTATTTCTCAATTTCCCAAAAAGTCCCGGATCCAATGAAGCGCCAAAGTAGAAATTCTTCCTGCCCACCCAGGATTCGGTTTCCGTCTCACGACCAAACCTGACTCCGAATACGAAGTCGCCTTCGTTGACTATTTTGAAACTCCCTCCCAGTAAAAAAACCAAATCCTGTGTTCCGGTTCCGCCGATTTGGAGGCCCATCGTCGGATTTAATCTCTTAAAGAAACCAGTTGATTTGGAGAAGTAATCTTGCGGATACAAAACAAACACAAAATTGCTGATCAATCTTGCCTCACTAGCTTCATCAAACACGGCAAAACCCGCACGAGCACGGACACTACTCGGCAGTTCGTGTTCTTTTCCGATAACGATTCTATCCGCCGAAAACTTTAGCTTTGTACCGTCTGCCACTGAAGGCGCTTGCCGAAATTGCCATGACTTGGCGGAATAGTCGTACATAATATTGATATGATGAACGCCAGCGATCGTTTGATCTGCCGTAAGCACAGCTTCAAAGTATCCAAACTCCGATCTTTTTTCCATGGGCAAACGCACCGAAGCAGATAATTCCGTGCGATGCAGAAGCACCATATTTTGGAAAACCTCGGTGACATGTAAGTTTTCTATTCGGTAAAGTAATCGCGCTGTACTCGGCGTAACTTGGAAAATCTCGACGGTGTAATGGCCGGTTTCTAGGAAAAGCTCTTCAAATGTCCATAGTCCCCAATCCTCGTTGAATCTTTTTTCAGAAAAGAGCTTGCTCAATTTTGCTAATTTTCGGGAGGACTGTTTTCTTAATTGATTCTTCAGCTTTGCAATCGGCACGGAGCTGTCAATTTCTATCTCCGAGGCCTTTTCTGCTATCCGAACATTAAATTTGCCGTTCTCTTTGGTTGCAAAATATATCGCGGCGATACCGGGGGAGACACTGAAAGTGTCTGGTCGGTCAAGTGGGAAAATAATGAACCCATTTTTATTTCCAATTGAATCGGCGTGAGGGATTCCAACCTGTTGCTCAAGCTGCCCCAAATCAAATATCGCGTTGGGATAAAACCTGACAACGATTTCGTCGCCCGCGTGAATACTCGCGTTAATTTTGTCCGGGGAAAACCCCTCGGGGGAGTTTCCATATAAATCATAATGGAGATAGTATCGAACCTGAGATTGGCCTATAGTCACCTTTTCGATCAAGTCATTCGCGCTTTGCGCGAGGGTGTCATCATCTATCAAGAAAAGTATTGCACAAAGAACTAATCTGTAAAAAAAACGGCTCTCCCTCAAACTTCTTTTAACGAAGAGTTTTTTTGTTATAGAATCTAATACGTTCACGTGTTTCTCTCTTTCTTGGACAGCCGTGTAAAAACGGAATGAATTGATCATGCGACAATTATTTGTAGAAAAATTCTTGCAAAGTCAAGTACGAAGTTTTCATATGGTTCATCAACCCACCCACAAAATAGAAAAGGCCTAACTGAGGCAGCTAAGAGCCTATCCGAAAACTTAGTTTTTGTATAAACATCCAGAGGTGAACAAAA
>CAYNDW010000678.1:0-3995 GCA_964395375.1 uncultured Cytophagia bacterium | reverse complement strand
GGCCGTATTGAACACCCTCGCCGTATCTTCGTCCGTTATCTGCGCCGCTGGGACCGTATTGACCGGCGCCAGATTCAAATGAACGCCAAACTCTGGCCCTTCGTTTTGGCCGGCGGCCAAATCGATGACAAAGAAGGAATCATTTGGAGGAACGACTTGCCGCCAATCGTTTTGTCCGATCAGTCCAATGCGATAGGTCCCGGCCGTGAGATTGTCGAATAAATAGAGGCCCCGTTCAGTGGCGGGATCGATGACTCCATTGCTGTCGATGTCCAGATCTACCGTTGTGCGAGTCGGTTCTCCCGCGTCGAGCACAAAATTGGCGTTCGTATCTAGAAAGACGGTCCAGCCGTTGACACCGCCTTCTCCTGCTCCTGTATCCTCCACACCGTTGGCGTTTAGATCGTTGAATACTCGCCCGCCGAGCGAACCCGTGGCAGCCGGATCTATTGCGAAGGCCCCAGGATCCGTAATCGTCCCGTTCGCCAGCAAATCGGAATCGCCGCGCTGCCCGTCACGCAGGTAGAGCGTCATGATGGGCCGATTGAGCGTTGTGTCGAAATCAGGGACCACACCGGTCACCGTCGCAAAATCAGCATCAAAGGAATACCAATGCGGTGTGGTATTCCCGGCCTCCGGGCCGAATTTGTAATAGTTGTTCACGGAATTCGCGCCTGCGGGCAGGATCACCTCTACTTGAGCCCCTGCCCCTTGCGTGACCCCTTTTAGTTGATATGAGAATGTGCCGAATGGAAGCGTGATGCCGCTCGGCGCCCCTGCCGGAGTCGCCACGGCCTGCATACTCGCAAACGTAGTCCCAGGTGTCAGCGTGACAAAAGTCAGCCGATTCGTCCCGGAGAAATCGAGGATCGACGCGACATTCGCCTGCTGGCTGTCTTGTATTCCATCGTTATTGTTGTCGCCAACTTCGACCGTATCGGATACGCCATCGGCATCGGTGTCGGTAACGGCAGCACTTGTCACAGTGATGACGACATCTTCAAAGTCACTGAGTGCCGGAGCCGGAGTTCCATCGTCGGTCGCCGTAAACCGAAACGTATAGACACCCGCTTGGCCGGCGGTCGGCGCCCAATTAAACGTGCGTGTGGTGGCATTGAATGTCGCACCGGTCGGCAGTGCTCCGGTCGGAGCCAACGTCGCGCTAAATGTGAGCACGTCGGCCGGAACGTCGGGATCCGTCGCAGTGATGACAAAGTTCAGCGCCGATCCGCCGATCTGCACGCTCTGGGGACCGATCAGATCAAGAACAGGCTCTCGATTATCTTCGTTCACGCGGATCGTAAAAAGTCTGGGAGTCGAAATAAGATTGTTGACATCCCGTGCCGTGACGGAGGCGCTATAGACGGTAGCTGATCCGTCCAGCTCATCAGTCACCCACGTCAATTCGCCCGTATTTATATTGATCGTCGCTCCTGCATCAGCTGCCGTGCCCGTAACAAAATACTGCAGGGTTGCCGTTTCACCGGCATCGGGGTCCGTCGTTGCAAAGGCTAGGGTCAGCGTTTGCCCTTCTGTGATCGTCTGGTTCCCACGAGTGGGGGGTTGGAGCGGTGCCTCAAACACATTCGTCAAATCAATCGTGACCGTTCCGTCCCCCGTCAAACCACCGCTGTCCGTGACCCTGAATGTGTATGTAAAACTGTTCGTTGCTTCAAAATTTAATGTAGCGCCGGACTGCACAGTAATTTGGCCGGTGGCGCTGTTAATTTGGAAATTGGCGTTTCCTGTCCCGCCAAGGATTTCAGAATAGGAGAAGGTCTCCCCCACATCGGTATCGGTGACGGCAGGCGTCCCCACCACTGTTCCGGCAGCGCTGTTCTCCGGCACAGAAAAGATTTGCCCCACCGGAACCTCCGGAGAGGCAACGGATTCGGGCACATTGGTGAGGTTAATCGTCATGAGGCCGCGGTCGCTTCCGGATCCAAACAGCCGCGCAGCCTCTATGATGAACTGCGTGCTCTTAAACGGCCCTGCCTCAAAGTCCAATCGTGAACTGTCTGCCACGACGATGTTGAAGATCGGGTCACCCGTGATCGGGTCGGTGCCATCAACCAAGCGAAAAGCAGAATCCAACGTGTCTACCAAACTGAAGGAGCCAGCCTGATCGTTTCCTTCCGGGTCGAACGCGCGAATGGAACCTACGACGGTTCCATTCGGCGTGTTTTCCGCCACATCGAATTGTTGGTTATTCAGCACCAGCGGATGGTCCACTGTATTGCCAAACGTAATCGTAGCCGGCGCAGTGGGATCCACATTGATGGGCCGTCCAAATGTCGCGCTCGCAATCGACACGTTAATCGCGGTGCTGCCGGAGGTAAAGTCGGCGGCCGTCGTCCAGTTGGCAATGAACAATGCGGCGGGTCCAGTCGTGAAGACCGTGGCTGGATCTCTATCCGCATCGGCCCAGGCAATAAGAATAAATTTGTCGGTGGTGGGATCTTTGTCAAACCCTCCGTCCCTAGGACCGTTGGGATCGTTGGGGTCGACGAGATTGTTGGGATCGGCCTGAATCTGCACACCTTGAAATGAAACGGAGGTCGCAAGCACATTCGTGACAACCTGGGCGAGATCGGACTCGTTGGCAATGAGCTTGGTGCTATCGTAATGAATGCGGAGACTAAGACCTATGCTGGGCTCGCCGGAACTTGTCGTATCGACATAGTCGACCTGTACGGACACGGGTGTGCCGGCGGGAGCTTGCTGTTGCTGATAATTCAGCTCAATGTTAATTGATTCAGGCTGGACAAAGCCCGGTTCAAAGTCCACCGGGGTCGGCAATGGCGCTGCTGCCAGGAGGATTCGGTTCTCCAGTGCCTCCATCGTGAACCGGCTGGAGTGACGCACCGCCTTCCGCGGAAACCGCCGCCGAACCCGATTCCGAATGGACTCTTTCAAATAAAACAATTGCGCCAATGACATAATGACCTCCTGGTATGAATCACCGAATTATTCAATCGACGTCTGCGATAAAATCTACGGTCACTCGACCAACTCACATGTCGGAAAAAATTTACGACTCATGCCGATGCGTTTCACAATACGGACACCCCGCCCATGTGCGCGGGTGGCCGACTTGCCCGCGAGAGTACTGATTTCATCAACCAATGTAAATACGCCAACTGGCGTACGTAGTCGCACGGAGTGTGAGTGAATAGAAAAGGGATGTGGACGGAGAGGAACCAAGACGCGATTCAAAAGAACATCCACCTTTCGGCGGATCATCGTTGAGCGAACAGGCGGATCGACTCCCTCACGCTAACCTACCGAGTCGGGATGTTTCCGGGCTTTCCCTATTATAATGGTAAGGAGCCTGGCGTATCTCTTTAGATACGCCGAGGATTGGCAGGCTCGCTCGCCCTTCCACTCACGCCAACTGAATCAGCAACTCCTCTTCGTCGGTTGTGACATCTGACGAGGAAAACGTTTAATGTCCATCGTGCGAGGCGACACCCATCGCAAGTAAATGCCCAACTGACTCGCGGGCAGGCCACCGGCGTCGATACCGAAACTGCAAGATGCAGATTGAGTCTATCCTCGAATGAGCCCACCTCACCCGAATGTCGTATTGCCTCAACCTGACCCCTTCTGCCTCGGTTCCTGATTGTGCGCGCCACCCCACTCAAAGAAGTCTTTGAGCTCTGCTGACACCATTCCGATCTCTTGAGACTGTGCAAATTATGCGCTATATTATGCGCATAATATTTCACAATGAGGTGCACCATGGCTGTCGCGTACAAGAAAGAAGAAATGCTCAGTGCGTCCAGAGTGGCGCGTTCCTTCGGGCAAGTACTGGCCGATCTGAGCGGTAAACGCCGCCGCCGTGTGGCAGTCGTCAAGAACAACCACTTGGAGGCCATTCTCCTCCCCATCGAGGACTACGAAACGATGGCGGAAGCCCTCGCCCTGCTGGAACATCTTGAGATTTATCGTCTCGTGCAGGAGCGGAAAGGCAAGAAGCGTAGCAAAGCCATCAG
>CAYNDW010000677.1:0-3995 GCA_964395375.1 uncultured Cytophagia bacterium | reverse complement strand
TGACGAGATTCTATCTCGCTAGCTTGATCAATAAATTGAACTAGCCAGTAGGTCGGCGTATCGCCCTTGATTATGAGAGGATCAACGATAATGTTTGCAGATTGCTCGAGTTGAAGAGTGAAGCCTTGCTCATGACGCACATTGGGCGCTTTTGTTTTCAAACATTGCGAAACGAAAACGCGAAGGGCGTCATCGCTGAATAGCTCTGCGAAGTGCAGGCCGGTGAGCGAACGAGGTTGAGACGATTCGAGAAACGCTAAGAGGCGTTGGTTGTGATATACGATGCGTCCCTCGGGGTTTAAAACAATCAGGCCTCGTGTGTCCGAGTTAAAAGCCGCGCTTTGCACGCTTCGCATGAATAGACTACGTCGCCGCATCACAATAAGCCCGACGATAAGCCCGAACGCTACAACACTTCCTAGTGTCCCAAGGAGCGCAGGCCCGTAGCGGTTGAACAAATATGTTTTGTTTTTGACCAAGCGCATCGCGTGAAGTTTGTCCCCGCGTTTCACAAAAAAATCGAGCGGAGAGCCAATGCTTGGTGGCATGACGGCAGTAAAGTCGTCCGGAGAAATTACTTTTATCTCCAAATTTGATCCAAGCACTGCAAATCCGTTATCACAAATGGCGAGAAGATTTTGAGTGCCATCCTGGTCAATGTCGGGAAGGTTGGAGATGAAGGTTATGGGCATGCCTAGGGATTGGCGCTGCCTCAGGTTGAAGTTCCGATCAAAAATTCTGATTTGATCTGGAGGATTCAGTGCGAGAATCTCGGGTTTGACATCACGGTTTAAATCCATGATCGTAACGCTTCGGATTTGCTCGGAACTTTCTATCTGCTGTGTGATTCGCCATGAGCCCGGCTCCAATAACTCAAGCCGTGAAACCTGAGGCTTAAATGACGCCGCAGAGCTTGTCACAAGCAGAAACTCTTGTTTGCCATCGTCATCGAAATCTGCTTGGTATAAATCACCACTTGACCAATGCTCGCCTAATTTACGCGACCATGCGATTTGAATCGGAAGAGTCAGTTTGAAAACAATGACGTAAGAATTTTGATCATCAAATCCGTTCACAGATGCGCCGTTGTTGAAGGCATGGGTTCCTGCGACAAGCTCGAGAATGCCGTCGCCATCATAGTCGCCCACAAATGCGCTTTGTATTGCAGCGCCCACCATGTACTCGCCCAGCAGTTGCCCTTCAGGCAGAGTATGAATATAAATGCCGCGCGGCGAGAGTGACAAAGAAGTACACATCACGGTAATGAGGTCGGCTTTTCCATCGCCATTGACATCCGCCGCGTATTGGGCAAAGATCGAAGGCTCCCACGGAATAATTGATCCATCAGGTTCAAGACGCGGTTCGCCGTGGGCAAGAAAGAATGTGCCGAGTTTATGGCCTTTGCAATCCACTAAACCGGTGAAAAGCGAATCGTTTCGTAAAAAGGGAATAAAGATCTCCAATTTGCCATCACCATCAAAATCCATGAAGCGGATAGCTTCTGCAACAAGACCAAAATAATTGACCTGTTCGATGACACGATCCTCGTGAGAGCGTATTTGAATATAGCCAATAGTTGTCTCCCCGTTGTAGTATGGTGTCGGATTGAAGTATCGAATGATTTCGTATCTACCATCATTGTCCAAGTCCTTTAGCTTTACAGTTGCATCATACGCCAATGGAATGTCTTCAAATTTATACGGCTGCTTTTCCGGGTCGAGGCTTTGCGAAGCTGAACAAGCCCACAGGCAGAGGATGAGCGCAAGCACCGCGAACAAGATTTGGCGAATGAGCGACGGCATAGGAGTTTGATTGAGAGGGCAGGCGTTTACAATCCGCGCGTTGGTTGTGGCGGTTAAAATAGCAGGCTGGGAGAGGAAGTCAAGAGCGTTTTCTAATTCATATCGAGATGAAGCGACGGCAAAATGAGTGTTTGACATAGAGCGAGCAAATGGTTAAAATAAAAATATCCGACGGACAAAGGACACATCAAAATCACCGGAGACTGAACATGAAAATCACGCGTATCGTGGTGGCCGAAAAGCTTGTCGATTTTCTCCATCATCGTCTCCGCTTGGCAGATATGGTGGAGTGGGCGATGATGGAAGCGGATTTCGATGAGCGCGATTTTCAAACGCTGCGCGATATCGTCAGCCGCTTGGGATTGGCGGAGGTGAAGGCGTTCGGGTTAAGCTGGAGGGATTGCGAAGATTTTCTTTCGCGACTCGGCTATCGTGTTTGCGTCACGGTTTCGGAGCAGTTTGCGGTCACGGCTTAATTCTTCTTCGTCGGCGAATCACACGTGGCGCAATCACCGGCGGCTTTCACACGCGAGATAATATCCCACCACAACCAAAAGAAGAAAGCGCACGCAAAGGCGCAGAGACGCAAAGAATCCGCAAAGAGTTTTTCTTTGCGGCCCTTTGCGTCTTTGCGTGAGAGCTTTCCTTCTCCAAAGCAATGCTCAACTCTTGATCCCATACAGCTTCATCTTCTTCCACAAATGGCTCCGCTGAATGCCTAACTCGCCAGCGGCTTCTTGCATCTTCCACTCGTGCGCATTCAGTTTTTGCAGAATGAAGTCGCGCTCGAATTGGGCGCGGGCTTCGTGCAGAGTTTGGGCATGCGTCTTGGGCGCGTTGGGCAGCGAGGTGGTGGCCATGGCTGCAATAAGCTGCTCGGACGTAATGACCTCGCTCGCGGCGAAAACCGCGGCGCGTTCGATGACGTTTTGCAGCTCGCGCACGTTGCCGGGCCAGTGATGGTTTTCGAGCAGCGGCCAAACTTCGGGAGCGAAAGTTAAAGGCGGCAAGCCGTGCGTGGCGCAAATTTTTTGCAGAAGAAATTCCGCGAGCGACCGCAAGTCGCCTTTGCGCGCACGCAAGGGCGGCAGCGTGATCGTGAGCACATTGATGCGATAGAAGAGGTCGAGACGGAAGTTGCCTTCGGCAATTTCCTCTTGCAGGTTTTTACACGTGGCGGAAACGACGCGCACGTCAACCGGAAACGTTTTCGCGCCGCCCACCGGCTCCACCACGCCGTCTTCGAGCACGCGCAGCATTTTGGCTTGCACCATCAAGCTCATGTCGCCAATCTCGTCGAGAAACAACGTGCCGCCCTCGGCTTGCTTCAGTTTGCCAGGCAGATCGGTCGCGCCGGTGAATGCGCCTTTTTTCGTGCCGAAGAGCGTGCTCTCGATCAGCGTTTCCGGGATGGCGGAGCAATTGACCGGCACGAACGGATGGTGTGCGCGGTTGCTCGCGAGATGAATCGCGTGCGCGACGAGCTCTTTGCCGGTGCCGCTCTCGCCGCAGATGAGCACTTTGCTATCGACGCGGCCCGCGTGTTGAATGAAGTCCGCGACTTTGCGCATCGCGGGATCATCGCCGATGAGAGTGAAACGTTCGCGGCTTTCTGCAAGCAACCGATCATGTTGAAGTTTGAGACGGCGCTTCTCCAACGCATTGCGCACCGTGAGCTGCAAGCGCTCGGCTTTGAAATCTTTTTCAAGATAATCAAACGCGCCGAGCCTGGTGGCTTCGACCGCTTTTGAAATCGTGCCCGTGCCGCTGACGATGATGACGGGCAAATCCGGCTGCTTGGCGAGGCTCCATTTCAACACTTCCATGCCGCCGAGACGCGGGATATTGAGATCGAGCAGCACGAGATCGACGGTTTCGCTCTCTAAAATTTTGATCGCAGTGAGGCCGTCGCCGGCTTCGAGAAAATGATAGTTGGATTCTTCGAGTGTGGCGCGCATATTCGCGCGCAAATGAGGCTCGTCATCGACAAGGAGAAGAGTGACCTTGAGTCTCGGCAGTGGGGCGTTCGCGGAAGGGACCATAGTGAGGGCGTTGTTGAAAACGGTTCGCGCAAAACTACTTTTACCGGGGCAGATTTTTATTCTGCCCAAGCAACAGCGGAAAATTCATTTAATTCATTAAGTCATTGGTTCATGAAAGTTAGAAAAAAATTCTAACTTTTTTGAACAGGAG
>CAYNDW010000676.1:0-3997 GCA_964395375.1 uncultured Cytophagia bacterium | reverse complement strand
ACTAGCACTGATGCGGCTAGACGGAGACATGTACGAGTCTACTATGGACGCATTGATCAATTTGTATCCAAAACTCTCATGCCAAGGATACGTGATTATCGATGATTACCATGCTGTCCCCGCATGTAAAGCTGCCGTAAGTGATTATTGCTGCAAAAGAGGGCTAAATCCGGAAATTGTCGAAATTGACGGTGTGGGTGTGTATTGGCGAAAGTTGGGCGTGCCCGAGTGCGAGGGAGAGAGCATTCGGCTGAGCAAGGCAGTGGCTCTGCCTGACCTGCAGATCGCTAGTCTCAATCAAGCTATCGCTGAATTAAGCAGAGGTATACTCGTCCGCCTCAACCTGGCTTTGGCCGAACGAGACGGTCAGATCTCGACGCATAACCAAACTGTGGCCGAGCGTGACAGGCAGATTGCGAGCCTTAACCAGTCTTTGGTCGAATGTACTGAAAGGATTGCGGCACTTCTGTCGTCTAGCAGTTGGCGAATGACCAAACCGCTACGTGCAGTTGGCTCGTTTCTTAGAGAGTTTAAAGCTTCAGGTCGCACTAGGAAAGGATCACAATGACCTCACCAATTTTAACTTGGGAAAACGATGCGAATTTAAAAGTAAACGAGGTGAAATTTTTTGTTACGTATAACGCTGATGAGTTGCACGGAGTAAATTCCACAGTGGATAAATTTCTTCTTGGTAAGAGCCGATCCATGATCGAAAAATTGATCGAGATGCTCGGAGAACAAGCAATCAGCAACGTTTTCGAAATGGGAATATTCAAGGGCGGGAGTGTCGTCCTCTATGATCAGATTTTTCAGCCGATAAAAATCGCGGCCGTTGAATTTGCGAGAAAACCGGTCGAGGCGCTTGCTCAATATATTCAAAAGCATGGGAAATTTACGCATGTCAAACCATACTATGGGGTAAATCAAGCGGATCGGCGTGCCATGGAGGAAATCCTATCCATGGAGTTCCCAAGTCAAGACGTCGATTTAATTGTTGACGATGCGTCTCATCTGTATGAAGAGACACGCGAGGCATTTAATATTAGCTTTCCGTATTTGAAGCCGGGTGGTCATTATGTCATTGAAGACTGGGCGTGGGCGCATTGGCCGGGAGATCTTTGGCAAAAAAATAACCCGCATTTTGGCGGAAAACGCGCCTTGAGCAATTTGCTGATCGAATTGAACATGCTTGCGGCCAGCAGATGCGACTTGATCGAGGATATTTTTGTGAATCACAATTTTATCATCGTAAAACGGGGAGCGAGTAAGCTGCCTCCAGATAGATTTGATATTGGCGAGCATTATTTGCTCAGAGGTAAGCGTTTTGGCGCATGGTTATGACGGCGTTTGAACATGTGGGGAATGAGCATGGGCCAATTTAGCTCAGCACTCGTTCAGAATAATCGCCTGTTGCCCGGCATCCATGGGCTTAGGGGAATCGCAGCGCTAGCGGTAGTGTTGTTCCACTTAATACACGTTGGAGGTGTTAGCCCTCCAAGTCTATTTGAGTTCATAGGGCGAGACTTTGGCTATAGCGTACATCTGTTTTTCATACTGAGCGCATTCTCATTGATGTACTCAACAGAGCCATGGATTAATAGACCTGACTGGCTGGCGAATTATTTCATCAAGAGGTTTTTTCGGATTGCCCCATTATTTTATTTCATGATTGCTTGTTGGATTGCTGCTGACCTCTTCAAGGTTGGTACGTTAAAGAGCCCCATTGAAATTATTTTAAATCTGACGTTCACGTTTGGTTTTGTGCCATTTTCCGGCTTTGTTTGGGGTGGCTGGTCTGTTGGAGTTGAGATGATTTTTTATGCGGTATTTCCAGTAGTGCTGTTGCTGATTAGAACGCATAGGGCAGCATTCATATTCTTGATCATCAGCATTATTGTCAGTAGTGCCGTACGGTCTGCTCTGTATCTTCAGGATATTAATGCTAAGCCATTACCGTCATATTATTGGAGTTATTATTCTTTTGCGTCAAACATGTGCTTTTTCTCAATGGGTATCTACGCATACCTGCTAAGCCAATCATATCAAGCGCATGCAAGATTACTAAGCGTTTATGTTCCGATAGTTGCAGCTGTGATTATTGGGGGATTGGTTTCGTCGGATTTAGGCCCGCTCCTATACAGTTCAGCCAGATTGGATATTGTGCTGTGGGGGATTGGATTGAGCGCACTCTGTGCCTGGCAAAGCCATCACCCAAGCGTTGTCATTGCCAACGACGCGTTCGAATATTTTGGCGAGCGCAGCTACAGTATTTATCTGTTACATCCGGTCGTTATATTTTACTTAAAAGAGTACTTGCTCAAGCTTTACAATTTGTGCTTTCCCATAGCCGGAAGTTATTCTTTTTTTATTTGTGGGGCCATTATCATGATTATCATTTTGGTGGCCGTGGAATGTACATATAGATTGATTGAAGTGCCGGGAATAAATCTTGGTCGGAAATTGATTGAGTTGAGAAAGAGGCGGGCAATCAATAATCCCCTCACTTTGGAGATCAATGAACACCGCGAAGCGGCATAAATACGAATTCACTGTTGATCTCGCCGCGCAAACCGCACCTGGGCATGTGATGCATCTGGTCGGTTCGTCCAAACGTGTGCTGGAGGTCGGCTGCGGCCCAGGCTCGATTACTAAGCTGCTGGTACAGCATGGGAAATGTAGGGTGACGGGTATTGATCTGGACCCAGAAGCAATCAAGAAGGTTGCGCCCTACTGCGAATCAGTCATGCAAGCGGACCTGAATTCTTCGGAGTGGCCCCACATGCTAGATGGTGTGGAACTATTTGATGTTGTTGTGGCGGCTGATGTGCTTGAGCATCTGTATGATCCCTGGACTACTCTGAAGCGGATGGCGCCCTTCATTCGCGCCAATGGTTGCCTGGTAATCTCGCTACCACATGTCGGGCATGCAGCCGTAGTGGCGTGTTTGCTCAATGGAGATTTTGAGTATCGCGATTGGGGACTGCTTGATCGGACACATATTCGCTTCTTCGGTCTCAAGAATATCGATGACTTGTTTGCCCAGGCCGACCTCAAGATTATTGAGGTCAGGTATGTTGTTAAGCCGCCCGAGGAGACCGAATTAGCGGCGAGCTGGTCCAGGCTCTCGGCCACAGTGCAGGAGGCTTTGAAGAGTTTTGGTCATGCCGATGTCTATCAAGTCGTAGTCAAGGCTGTGCCCTTGAACTATCCCGGTGAGGCAGTGCCGCTCCTGCCTCCGAAACCCCTTCGTACCGCAGTGGCCATTCCGGTATTGTGGAAGACGCGCATCGCTAATTGCATGAGCCATCAGACCCAACAGCGGATTCGCCAAGGTCTCAGTCTGCTGGGAATTCGGCTTTAACAGTTTTGACCGCCGCACCCATTCGACTCGGCTTCACAGCTATTTGGAGCAAGCCATGACGGTCACTCATTTCGGTTCAGACAATCAGTCTGTGCCCAAGCTGATCGCTTTCTATCTGACGCAGTTTCATCCGACCCCGGAGAACGATTTATGGTGGGGAAAGGGGTTCACGGAGTGGACCAATGCCACAAAGGCTAAGCCTTTGTTTGAGGGACACTATCAGCCACACCTTCCTGCTGACCTTGGTTTCTATGATCTGCGGTTACGAGAAACCCGGCATCAGCAGATTGGGCTTGCCAAGCAGTTTGGCATTGACGGCTTCTGCTACCACTATTACTGGTTTTCAGGGACACGGATTCTCCATGGGCCGCTGGATGACATGCTGGCGGACAAAGAGAGTGACATGCCGTTCTGCTTGTGTTGGGCGAACGAGAACTGGACCAGGCGGTGGGACGCAGCCGAGCATGAAATTTTGATTGCGCAAAAATATCTGCCTGATGACGATCTCAACTTCATCAAGAGCCTTATTCCGTTTTTCAGGGACGCCCGCTACATTCGTCTGAATAACGAGCCCGTTTTGATTGTGTATCGGCCACAGCATTTGCCGGACCCAAGGAAGACTGCCAAAGTGTGGAG
>CAYNDW010000675.1:0-3998 GCA_964395375.1 uncultured Cytophagia bacterium | reverse complement strand
GTAATCCACAAAAGAACGGCGGCTCATTTCGGAAGAGGGTTTGGTCATCGTTCCGCCTCTCAAGGTTGGTCGTGAAAATCGCTCTCGTACGCGCCGGTGAAATCTTTAGGAGCGTGTGCGAGTATGAGCGTGAGCGGCACATGAGTGGAAGCGCCAAAAAAAATTTCGTGTATTTCGCGTGTTTAGTGGGCGGCAATATCGCCGGCTAGCGACTGCGCTTCTTTTTCGCTTTTCAATTTCTCCGCTTCGGCTTGCAACCGCGCCAACTCGCGGCCGTGCTCGCGCTCCATTTCATGCTCCGACATCAGGCCGTCGATCATGCTCTGGTTCAACGGATAAATCTCAGGGTTGAAGATGACATAGTAAAAATGCCAAACCAAGATCGCGAGCGTAGCCAGCCACGCTTCATACAAATGAATCACGGTGAAAATGTCCATCATCCACAGCGGGAAAATTTGCAGCGCGAGATTTTCAAACCAGAGCAAGAAGCCGGTGAGCGCCATGATGACCGTGCCCCACACGAGCGCCCAATACTCGGCTTTTTCCATGTAGGAAAAATGCTCGAACTCCGGCGGGGTTTCGCGCTTGCCCAAGAGATAACGCAGATTGAGTTTGAAATCGGCGAAGTCTTGGCGCGCCGGGGCGAGCGCTTTGAGCAATTCCCGCCCGCGCGGCGTGAAGAGCATATAGCCGACGTGATAAAAACTCAGCACGACATAAATCAACGCGGCAATGCGATGCAGCCAACCGCGCAACCCGAGGCCCTCTTCAAAGAGCAACAACGGCTGCGCCCAAAACGCTTCGGGATATTTGAGCGCAAAGCCGGTGATCGCGAGAATCACGAAGCACAGCGCCACGATCCAATGCTGATAACGCTCCACGCGCGTCCAGCGGAGATAGTATTGTTGGTTGTTGTTCATAAGACTCAAGTCTCGGTTAGAACCTCCGCGCCCCAAAGAACGACCTCCGGCGATTTTCGGGCAAACGCCAGCAACTCCGGAGTGAAGCCTTTTTTCGAAATCAAAACGTAGCGCTGCACTTTGATTTTTTCTTTAAGGCTATGCAACTCGTTCATGCCCACCAACTTATTTTTCCATTTCAATTCAAACACCCAGGCTTCGTCGTTCCTCGCGAAGAGATCGATTTCCTCTCCGTTGGGCAGCAGATAATTTTTGATGACGGTTTTGAAGATCGGCAATCGGATGTTGCCGACTTTCGCCCCCTGCTTCCTCATCACAAAATAGTGCAATTCAAATTCTTTGGTGCGGCCCAACTCGGTTGCGACTTGCAGATACTTTTCACGGAAGTGCGACGCAAGCTCCTGCACGATTTCGTCTTTCAGAGAAAATGCGCCTTCGGGATGAAAAAACTTAAAGTACATCCACCAGCGCAGCAAGGGATCACTAATGAAATAGAGTTTGTCTTTGCGATCCACCAAATCGACCTTCAGCAATTCGGCGATCCCGGCTTGAATCAAACCCACTTGTTTGGACATCTTTTGGGCAATCGCCGTGATCGTGAGCGGCGTATCTTGCGCCAACGCCTTTAAGATGCCGCGCAAAATCGTGCTGCCGCGCGCGCGGCCCAGCGCGTCTTCATAGATATAACGCAAATGAAAACTCAGCGGCGAGCGTTCGTTGACCAACTGCAGCAGCAAAACTCTTTGCACGGTCTCTTCGTTGAGCGTAATACCGTCGAGCATAACCGCCTCTTGGGCCGCGCGCACCAGCGCTTCAATGTACAACGGATGCCCGGCCGTCAAAGCCACCATTTTCTTTTCGACTTCTTTTGGCGCCTCAAGCTGAATTTGCTGCGCAATTTTTTTTAGGAGCACCAATGCGTCTTCTTTGCCAAACGCGCTTAGGTAATACGGCTGAATTTGTCCGAAGAACGGCGAACTCGGCTTTTCGATGATGTTCTGCATCAGTCGAATGTACGAGCCGGCAAAAACATATAGAATCCGGTGGTGCGTTTGGAGCACGTCGCGCAGCAGTCCTAAAATTTCCGGCAGTTGTTTAAAATTGTTGAGCAACGTGATTTCCTGAAATTCGTCGATCATTACGACGATCGGTTTTTTCAGGCCCTCTGCCAAAACCATCGGAAAGTGCAGCGCCTGCTCCAACAAACTTTTGAGTGAGGCGCTTCGGCTTTGCGCGGACTTGAGGAATTGATAGAGGTATTCCGCGGCTTTCGCCTGTCGCTTTTGCAATTGCAGCATGCAAAACTCGGGGTCCTCATAACTCGCAAAATTTTCCGTCTCGTCGCGCAAAGCCCACTTGGTTGCCAGCCCCACGTAAGATTTGGCAAAAGCCAAAGGCTCCATCACCAAACGCTGCAAATTCACATAAACGAAGAGCAGGCGTTTGTTTGCCGCGTGCCGTTTGATAAACTCATACAGCACGGTCGATTTGCCGATGCGCCGAGTGCCGAGGAGGGCAAGCTTATTGGGCTCGCCGTGCAGCAGCCGGTCTTGGTAGGATTCTAAAATCTCCAATTCCGTGACGCGATTCGTAAACAGTTTTTGCGTTTTACGCGGATAAACGAGATGGTGCATGAGGTTCTCCGGCTTTGTCATTTTTAACTCAAATGAGTTATAATCTGTTTGCATTATAACTCATTCGAGTTAAATCGGCAAGGCCGTTTTTTTACTCCCGCCGCAACGCATGTTTGCTCTTGCGGATAAAATCCAAGCTATTGTGCAGCGCCATGGCGCCGATCACGAGCACGATCAAACCGATATACAACGCCCGCACGATCGCGACGGTACGGCCTTCGCCTTCCGCGCCGGTCATATGCACCGATCCCTTCGCGAAATTTTCGCCGGCATTGGGATGGCATTGCCCGCAGGTGTTCGACAAGTTCGCGGGATGGATCATCGAACGCGCATCGGACGAAGGCAGAAAATTGTGCACGCCATGGCAACTGCCGCAATTGGCCGCAGCGAGCTTGCCCGAGCGCAAAGCGAGGCCGTGATAGCTATCCGCAAAAGTCGAGAGCCGCTCGCGACGCATGCCGTACTTTTCCGTGATGCGCGTCGAAGCATGGCAACGCCCGCAGGTTTCCTGCGCGACATTTTGCGACGAGGTGGGCGCCGAGGCCACTTGCGGCGATTCAATCGCGTGCTCACTATGGCAGTCCGTGCACACCGGCGCATCGTGCGAGCCGCGGCTCACGGCTGCGCCATGCACGCTTTGCGCAAACTCTGCCGTGATACTGCCATGACACGTGCCGCAGGTTTGAGAGATATTGAAATGATAAACGCGCGATTGAGGATCGTTGGCGGCGAGGATTTTGTGATTGCCGTGGCAACTGCTGCACGTTGCCACGCTATCAACTCCGGCCAACGCCAGGCGGCCATGCACACTGCGTTGATAGGCCGCGACGGGATCTTTGATGGGGATATGATATTTTTGCACCAGCGCGGGATTCGCATGGCAGCGGCCGCAGGTGAGCGCTAGCTGGCGCGGATTCACCCACGAAAGCGAATCCGCGGTTGCGCGGATCTCATGACTGCCGTGACAATCGCCGCAAGTCGGCGTATCGGGCGAGCCGTTCTTCGCGTGAATGCTTGCGGCCACTTCCGTCATCGCGTCTTCATGACACGTCGCGCAGGCCGCGGCCGCAAGCTTCTCCGCGTGCGGAATTTCTTTCACGTCCGCATGGCACGTGACGCAATCAAAGCCGGCGTGGATCGAATGCTCCGCGTTTTTTTCATCCACAAACAACGAACGCGCGACGCCGGCGCTATCGGTCACCACCAAGCTTGTGTCGCCGTGGCACGAATAGCAATCGCTGTTCGTGGTTTGCGCCCACGCCCATGAGGGAAGAGCAATCACCGCGAAGAGCGCTTGCACAAACACAATCTGCAGTCTGCCGCGCCACGATTTCATTGCACGACTCCAACAATCCACCGCTCCATTACTCCAAGCACTCCATCACTCCAAAACTCCAAAACACCAACCGCTACGGCTTCGGCGTCGGATGCGCAATCTTCTTGC
>CAYNDW010000674.1:0-4007 GCA_964395375.1 uncultured Cytophagia bacterium | reverse complement strand
ATTACCTCGCGGCACTGCCGTTGGTGGAACTGTGGACCGAAACGCTCGCACGCAACCGTGGACTGAGCGAGCGCGGGCTGGTTGCTGAAAAGCTCATCCTCGAAGCCGAGACCGAGCTGCGCCGCGCGAAGGCCGAGACGATCAAAGTCGGCCAGCGGCTGCGAAACCTCGGCCTGGACCGTCAGCAAATTGCCGCGCTTGATGACGAAGATGAAGACGAACGAAACTTGTTGAAAATCACCGCGCCACTCGACGGCACGATCGTGCGCCGCAACGCCGTGGCAGGCGAAGCGGTCGAGCCGACTTCCGAAATCCTCGCGGTCGCCGACCTCGCGCGAGTGTGGGTCCACCTCGACATCTACGAAAAGGACCTGCCACGTTTGCGCGTCGGCCAGCCCGTCACGTTTCGTGTCGCCGGCTTGGCCCCGGCGAGATTCACCGGCGCCGTCGCCTGGATCGATGCCGAGGTGAACGACCGCACGCGGACTATCCGCGTTCGCGGCGAAATCGAAAACACCGACGGCCTGCTCCGTGCCCACATGTACGGCCAAGGCGAAATCACCGTCGGCGAGCCCCACCAGTCGCTCGTCGTCCCGCGCGACGCCGTGCAATGGGAAGGGACGTCGTACGTCGTGTTCGTCCAGACGTATCCTGACCAGCCGGATCAGTTCGAGCCGCGCCGCGTGCTCGTCGGCCGGCAACACGGCGACCGCTTCGAGCTACCGTGGGCCGACCTTCGCCTCGGCGAACTCGTCGTCACCACCGGCAGCTTTCTGCTCAAGACCGAAATCATGAAAGGCTCCATCGGGGCCGGCTGTTGCGGAGACGATTAGTCGGCGGAAGGTACCGAATCCTATGCTCAACAGAATCATTGAACTGAGCCTGAAATACAGATTTCTCGTGCTCCTGGCCGGAGTCGTGCTGGTTTTAACCGGCGCCTATTCGCTCGTGAAGTTGCCGCTCGACGCATTCCCTGACACCACGCCAGTGCAGGTGCAGATCAACGCGGCCGCGCCGGCGCTCGGGCCGGAGGAGATCGAGCAACAGATCACGCTGCCGATCGAACTCGCGATGGGTGGACTGCCGGGGCTGGAAGAAGTGCGGTCGATGTCGAAGTTTGGCTTCTCTCAAGTCACGGTTCGATTCGAAGACGGCGTTGACGTTCACTTCGCGCGGCAGCTTGTCCAGCAGCGCATCAACGAGGTCGAGCTGCCGGTCGGCCTGCCGCAGCCCAAGATGGCACCGCTTTCGTCCGGGCTGGGCGAGGTCTACAACTACATGGTCGAACGCCCCACGCCCAACGGCATGACGGAAGAAGAAAATCTCACCGAGCTGCGCACGATCCAGGATTGGGTCATCCGACCGCAGCTCCGGCCGCTCGATGGCGTCGCCGAGATCAACAGTTGGGGCGGGTTCGAAAAACAGTTTCAAGTCGAAGTCGATCCCGCCCGACTCGCCAAATATGATCTGACGATCGAACAGCTCACCGACGCGATCCAAAAGAACAACGCCAACGTCGGCGGCGGAATCATCGAACGGGCCGGTGAGGCGCACCTGGTGAAAGGCGTCGGCATCGTCACGACAGTCGATCAGATCGCCGACATCGTCCTGGCCAGCCACGACGGCGTGCCGATCCGCGTACGCGACGTGGCTGACGTGAAAATCGGCCACCAGATCCGCCGCGGCGCGGTGACGGCTGAGGCCAAGGGTGAGACAGTCCTTGGTCTGGGTTACATGCTCTTGGGTGAAAACAGCCGCGAGGTCACGTTGCGCCTCGACGAACGGATGAAGCAAGTCCAACGCTCGCTCCCAGAGGGGATCACGGTGCGTCCGGTCTATCGCCGAACGGATCTGGTGGACAAGGTGCTCCGCACTGTCAGAAACAACCTGCTCGAGGGCGCGTTGCTGGTCATTGCCGTGCTGTTCGCGTTTCTTGGCCACATTCGGGCCGGACTGATCGTCGCCTCGGCGATCCCGCTGTCGATGCTCTTTGCCGGCAACCTGATGCTCCAGTACGGCGTCGCCGGCAGCCTGATGAGCCTGGGCGCGATCGACTTCGGCCTCATCGTCGATAGCTCGGTGGTCATGGTCGAAAACTGCGTGCGCCGGCTGGCCGAGGACAAGTCCGACCGATCGAAGCTCGACATCGTGCGCGACGCGGCCATTGAGGTGCGCAAGCCCACAATGTTCGGCGAACTGATCATCATGATCGTCTATCTGCCGATCCTCGCGCTCGAAGGCGTCGAGGGGAAAATGTTTCGGCCGATGGCCCTGACCGTCATCTTTGCCCTGACCGGCTCGCTCGTGCTGTCGCTCACGCTCATTCCCGCGCTGGCCAGTCTGTGCCTGCCGCGACGCATCAAAGAAAAGCAACCGCTGGTGGACCGCTGGGCCCACAAGATTTTTCAGCCCGTCTTGCAACTCGGCCTCAACCACCCTTGGACGACGCTTTCTCTGGCCGGGGCCGCCACTGTCGGCACGTCGATCCTGGCGTTGTTCATGGGCGCCGAGTTCATCCCGACTCTCAGCGAAGGGTCGATCGAAATAACCACCGTGCGACTGGCCGGCATTTCGCTCGGCGAGTCGGTGCGCTACGGCAGCCAGATCGAAAAAGTGCTGCTGGCCGAGTTCCCCGACGAGATCGAAGACCTCTGGACGCGAACCGGAGCCGCCAACATCGCCGAAGACCCGATGGGGATCGAAGTGTCGGACGTGTTCATCATGTTCAAGCCGACGAAGCAGTGGAAACGTGCCCGAACGCAGGAAGAACTGACCAAGGAAATCCGCGACGTGATGAGCCAACTCCCCGGCATGCGGCTGTTCGCCGGGCAGCCGATCCAGATGCGCGTCGAAGAGATGAGCGAAGGGATCAAGGGCGAGGTCGGCATCATCATCCACGGCGACGACTTGGCGGCGCTCAAAGACAAGGCAGACGAGGTCACAGCCGCGCTGAGGCGAATTCGCGGCGCGTCCGAGCCGCAGCCCGATCAGATCACCTTTCAGTCGGTGCTCGAAACTCGGGTGAATGACGACGCCGTGGCTCGTTACGGCGTGGCGCGTAGCGACGTGTTGCGTTTCATCGAGGCGGTCGGCGGTATCCGTGTCGGCGAAATCCGCGACGGCCAGCGCCGGTTCCCGCTCGTCGTGAAACTCGCCAAACAATACCGCGATGACCCGGACTCGCTCAGCACGGTCGTCGTCCCGACGGCGACGGGCCAGCGCATTCCGCTGACCCAGTTGCTCTCGTTTCAAAACACCACCAGCCCCTCCACGATCAATCGCCAGCACGGCAGCCGCCGCATCGTCGTTCAGTGCAACGTGCGTGACCGAGACCTCGGCAGCTTTGTCGAAGAAGCGCAGTCAAAGATCGACCCGCTCATCAAATACCCCGCGAGCCCTTTCACGATCGAATGGGGCGGCCAGTACAAACACTTGCAACGTGCCACGCGCCGGCTCTACATCGTTGTCCCGACCGCGCTGTTCCTCATTCTGAGTCTGCTGTACCTCAGCTTTGGCTCGCTCCGCGACTCGCTCATGGTCTTCAGCGGCGTCTTGTTCGCCCGCATCGGCGGCATCCTCGGCCTCTGGATTCGCGGCATGCCGTTCTCGATCTCCGCCGGCGTCGGCTTCGTCGCGCTGGCCGGCGCCGCGATCCTCGAAGGGCTCATCCTCATCACCACGATCCGCCGGTTCGTCTCGCAAGGTCACTCGAAACGCGAAGCCATCGAGCGAGCCCGGCTCATCCGACTGCGTCCCGTACTCATGACCGGGCTCGTCGCCGCGCTGGGCTTCGTACCGATGGCCTTCTCGACCGGCGTCGGCTCCGAAGTGCAACGCCCACTGGCCACCGTAGTAGTCTTCGGTATCGCCACCGACACGGTGCTCACGATGCTCGTGCTGCCGGTAATGTATCTTTTGTTCGGCAAGGGTCCGGAGTCGGCCGCGGAAGAAACTTAGCCGACAATTCTCTCGCGTTCCGTTCTTCGCGTAACTACGCTTACTGACGC
>CAYNDW010000673.1:0-4023 GCA_964395375.1 uncultured Cytophagia bacterium | reverse complement strand
AGGCGTCCAAGGACTGGGTGGATGTTTTGCGTTACGCGCTGGAAGTCCCGGGGAATTATCGCGCCGTGCTCGCCGTGCGCGATCTGCATCAACTCGCGCAAACGGACAGCGCCGAAGCCTCCTTGCAAACCCGCGCATTCACGACCGCGGGCGTGGAGTTGAGCGACGTACTCCTCGCGAGCGATATTCGCAAAGCGGCAAACAGTGCGAGCGCATTGAACAAAAACGGTTATGAAATCTTGGCGAATCCTCGGCTGATTTACGGCGAAGCCCAGCCGACGTTGTTTTATTATTTCGAAGCCTACAACCTCAACGTTGCGCTGCCGGGCGCGAGTTATAAATCTTATTGGCACGTTGAAAATGAAAACGGCGTAAAGGTCGAGGCGCTAGCCGGCGCGTATCGCACCAAGCAGAAGCCGCAAACGAGCAGTGTCGAATTGGGGACGATCGATGTCGCCGGCTTGCCCACGGGCGTGTATACGTTGGCTTATGGCATCGCCGACTCCGCGAAAAATGTGCTCGCCCGCCGCCGTAAAAAATTTTACGTCTATCACGGCGCCCCGGCACTTGCAACGCCGGCGTTGGGCAGCGTGAATCTGCTCGCGCGCGCGAGCGTGGCGGAATTGGACGAGGAGTTCAATCGCATGCAGCATATCACGCAACCCGAGGACAAAAAGCTTTTTTTCGGTTTGAATAATGCCGAAGCGAAACGCGCTTTTATCATGTCATTGTGGGATTCGCGCAAACCGGAAGAGTACACCGCGGGCATTAGTTTTCGGCAAGTCTATCTCGCGCGCGCGAAATATGCGGAAGTGAATTTCCCGAGCGCGCTCCGCCCCGGATGGAAAGGCGAGCAAGGCCGCGTTTATATTCTCTATGGCCCGCCCTCGCAAGTCGAGCGCGAGACGAGCAACCCCAACACCAAGCCCTATGAAATTTGGCGCTACGATAATCTGCAAGGCGGCGTGATCTTCGTGTTCGCCGACCGCACGGGTTTCAAGAACTACGAGTTGATTCACTCCACGCATCGGAGCGAACTGAAAAATCCCGAGTGGGAAAGGATGATTAGCCTGGGGACGGGGTCGAATTTTGGGAGATAAGGAGTGGTTAAATTTTTCGCTCTCGTTCCCATACGGAGTTTGGGAACGAGAGACAAGAAGCGCAACGTGTGTCTCAAGTCACGATCGTTTGCAATAGCCGCCACTTGATGCGCGTGTATGCAATGCGAAACCCGTTGCGCTCCGCGTTGCGTTGTGAAGCGCTGCCGGGCTGGGCGCACATCATCGCGAGCTGATAGCCCAGCTCCGCGGCATAACGCAACCGGTGTTCGAGCACGGCCGATTGCGCCCCGCGTTTGCGCGCTTCCGGAATCGTGCATGCCCCGCCGAGCAATGCAATGTCTTCGCCCAAACACAACGTGCCGATCGCAATCGGCTCGCCCTCCCATTCCGCAAAGAAACTCACCGTGCCCGCGCGCAACGCGCTGATTTGCCCGATCTCCATCATAAAATCCGAAAGCTCGCCAAACTCGCTCCAGCCTTTGGCCGAAATCCGCGCGCTCAATTCGAGCTCGTCCTCGCGCACCGGCCGCACCCTCAGCTTCTCGTCTAATTTTTTTCCCAAAGAAAGATCTTTTGTGATGGGGCGATACATCACGCTGGTGAACTCGAACGCTTCATAGCCGCGGGCATGGAGCAACGCAAACAAACTCGCGTCCGCGAGCGGACTCACTTCGTGATAAACCGGCGCTTGCCGCGCGCGGAAAAAATTTTCGAGTTGATCCAGTTCCGCGCTCGTGATTTTATCAAACACGCCGAGCCCGAACGTTTGCGTAAGCGGCGAAGCGGGCGTGTCGAACATGGCGAACGCGCCCGCGACTTCAATCCAGCTTGCGCCGCTCTGGGGAAACAGCTTGGCGCGGCCTTCGACGAAATTCGCGTTCGCGCGGCCCTCCGCGCGTTCGAGGCGTTGGGCGAGGCTTAAATCGACAAAGGGGAATTGGTTTATGTGGAAATCAGTCATTGTTGTTCCTCCAGGCGGATGAGCCGCAACCCAAAAACTTTTTGTAAGCGGATTCTTCGAATATCGCGGATAAAGAAAAAGCTCTATCACGCTATATTCGTGAAATCCGCTTACAGAAAATCTTTGCTTGTTTTGCAACGAATCAACTTTGCGGCTTGAGTTCGATAAAGAACCACAGGAGAGAACAGAGAAAACGGAGAATCTTTTCTCTGTTTTCTCTGTTCTCTCCTGTTCAAAAAAGTTAGAATTTTTTTCTAACTTTCATGAACCAATGACCTAATCGTGTCATTCAGCAGGCATCTTTTTAAGTGCCGACGATACCCCGGGGTGCTTAAAAAGATTCCTGCTGAATGACAAATTCAGGCGGCATTATACCAACGCCTCGCGTCGTCGCGCAAGCGTTTCAAACACGGTTCTTTTTTTTATAAAAAGCTTTTGCGCGAACCACGTTCCGAGCTTCAACGCTTCCGTGCGGCAGCGCATTCGGCGCTGCACGATGAACGCCGAAACCAGCGTGAGGCTGCCGATGGCGGCAATGCCCGCGGCGAAACCGAACGCGTCGGCAATGACGCCCGTGAGCAGCGCGCCGATCGCATAACCCGAATCGCGCCACATACGAAACACGCCGAGGCTTTGCGCGCGGTCACGCGGATGCGTGTTCTCTGCAATCGTCGCAAGAAAAGTGGGATAGACCATCGCCGTGCCCCAACCGAGGGCAACGGAGAGGACGAGATAATGAATAAATGTGTCGGCAAAAATCATAACGACGAGCGCGAGGCCTTGCAGGAGCATTCCCCAAAACAGCATGCTCTTCTTGCAAAAATAGTCCGACATCTTTCCCGTGAACAATTGCCCGAGGCCCCACACGCCGGGATAGATCGCGACGAGTATGCCGATTTCTTCGAGACCAAAGCCCTGCTCCACGAGCATGAGCGGCAACAAGCCCCACGCCAGCGCATCGTTGAGATTGTTGACGAGGCCGGCTTGCGTGACGGAGCCGAGATTGCGGTCGAAGAGCGTCGTGTCGCGAAAAATATTTTTGAGCAAAGGCACATTGCTCGATGCGGTCTCTTGCGCCACGTGCTTGCGTGTGTCGTGCACGAGCAGCCAGCTTGCAAAAAATCCCGCAAGCGACAACGCCACGCCGAGATAGAAAGGATAGGGCCGCAAGCCATAGTGCGACGCAATCCACCCGGTGAGAAACGCCGCAGCAGCCACGGCGAGATAGCCGGCAAATTCATTCAAGCCCATCGCCAGCCCGCGCTCCTTTTCGCCCACGAGATCGATCTTCATCATGACCGTGCTCGACCACGCGAGCCCTTGATTTAGCCCGAGCAAAACATTCGCGGCGATGATCCAATTCCAACTTGGCGCGAACATGAGCATGAAAGGCACGGGCAGGCCGAAGAGCCAACCGAGCACGAGCAGATTTTTTCTGCCGAAACGATTGGCGAGCGCGCCGGTGAAATAATTCGTGAGCGCTTTGACGAGGCCGAACACCATGATGAAAGAAAAGATCGCGGTCTTTGCGGCGAGGTGAAACTCCGCCTCGGCGATTTGCGGCAAGATCGCGCGCTCCATGCCCACCATGCCACCGACAAAGGCATTGATGATGACGAGCAATGTGAACTGGCGCCAGTTTTCTTTTAAGCCGAGAGCGATTGGTTGCATGCGCACTTCCTTTGGTTGAAAGCCTCGTTGGCACAACCGTGAGGTTACGGTTCAAGTTGAGTTGCGTGCTTATTTGTTTGGCGTCGTTACCTTTAATGATGCTTGCTGCTCTAATCAACAACAAACAGCGTGGCCCCGCCCTGGGTGGCAGAACGGTGCGGCTCGGCGTTGTCTGCGACTTGATAGCTGAAGCCGGGCTTGAGCACAAACTTGCGGCCATCGGCAAGTTCGGTTTCAAGCTCGCCCTCCACGCAGAGAAGAATGTGGCCTTTGCTGCACCAATGATCGGCGAGATAGCCGGCCGTGTACTCGACCATTCTGACCCTAATA
>CAYNDW010000672.1:0-4050 GCA_964395375.1 uncultured Cytophagia bacterium | reverse complement strand
GCAGATATTCGCACACGGTGAGGACGAATTTGTCCGCATCGGAATTCCACGTGAACTGCGGCAGCGGCGAGAAGAGCGTGGGACACTCGGCCGTGCCCGCATTCTGTCCGGGCGAAATCAAATCGAGCGAGATGGGATTGGTGATGATAAGCGTTTCCGTGTCTTGCCCCAACAAATTGCCGGAAGGATCGAGCGCTTGCACGGTGATGTCATATCTGCCGCTGGGCAACTGCCCCGTGCGCAGAATCGCGTCGCCGAGCGCGCCGAGTTGATCACTGTTATACGTGAAGCGATCGATGGTGATGTTGGGATTGGTGTTGCGGAAGTCGCGATAGGTGATGAGCAAGTTGCCGCTAAAGGCAAACGGCCGAGTGAGCGCTTCGAGCAGAGGCGCGGGATAGCGGTCGCTCGTCATAAGCACACGCAACTTAATGCTGCGCGGCGCGCCGGTGATCGAGCACGAGAACACGTCGACGGGGCGGCCGCCGCCGATGATATCGAAATCTGAAATGTAATAGATGACGTTATCGATGAGCTGCAAATCCACGGCGACTTGCGCAACCGCGGATTGTGCGGTCAAGCTTACACACGCGAGGGTCGCGAGAAATAGGAAGAAGGACTTGCCGCGCCGAGATAAATGCCTCTGTCGGTGATTCAACATTCGGAGCCTCATGATTGAAGAGAGCAACACATCGCCTGATTTTCAACCTCATGCTTTACCCTCGGCTCACAGCGCATGCGGAATGGGAGATTGTCTGCCGGAGGATTTATACCGGCAGACATATCGGTTTCAAGAAAGTGGGAGGAAAAAAATTAAGTGAAGGCGCCGAGGCAAAATGAAGCAGGCAGGACTATGGCTGGAAAAGCGTTTTGCTTTTAACTTGGGGGGTGAATCTTCATTAGATGAGATTTTACTCCGAGCGATATCTAGGTTTTACATTCCTGTCCCTACTCGCGTGTCATTCCGAAGGAATCTTTCTACTCGCTGGAGATGCTGCCGAGTGCTTAAAAAGATTCTTTCTGAATGACATGACGAGGGGCCGAAGTGTAACCTGTTTTACGCTGCGAGCAGTAGTTTCTCATGGGAACGGCACGAAAATCATGTCAGGCTTTATCATAAAACGGTTTGCCGTCTGTTTGAGAGTAAATATCCTCTTCCGGCTCCTTTAAGAAATCGAACAACGGATTCGCCGCTGCGGCGCGCAGCCAATCTTCTTCACTAATTTCGTCGGCTTACGGCAGCAAAATAATGACACGAACTTTTTTCGTGTTCATGTTGGGAAGGGCTTGATCGAGGAGCAATTGATTGGGTTGAGTCAAAGTTGCGCTGGTGTCTATCGCGCGCAGGGTCACGTTCATAGCTAATGTTCTCCAAATAAATTTACCCACAGGCTTTTTCTGAACTGAGCTTTCTTGCGCGTGAATCTAAGAAGAGAATCCCGAATTACAAGATCAAACTTTGGGCGACGGAGTATGAGGTGATTTGGAAACGGAGTTTCCACGGCAAGCGCGTTCTCAAACGGAGTTTGGGAATGAGAAGATAATTTTTAATCATTCTGCCGGGCAATTATTTTGCTTTTGAAAGTCCGCGCTACGAATTTGTACGCAAAATCCCGCTTCTGTAAGTAACCTTTCGGCGTATTTGTTTTTCACACCAATTTTGCTGCAAAGCAATTCGGGCCAGGAATCCACTAATCCACCGCTTCGGCCACGAATCATCAGGTGAGACCGTCAGCTCCAGGGAAGGGCAGTACGCTCATTTTCATTTGAACTGCCGCGCCGTTTCTTTGCATGAAGTCAGGAAGACTTGAGGCAACGATTATTTCGGCCAGCGCAGTATAAGACGGGCTGCACACAATGAAATCACGAAAGCACCCATTCCCTAACGGGCTGGCTGTGGGGGCGTCGTTATTTCGTTTTCCAACCTTCGTTCACAATCCTCTCGTAACCTTCGGTGTCGCGTTGTGCCTGGCGTTCGCGTTGCAGGCCCCGGCATGGGCTACGCCCTTTGCTGCGGGCGCGTTTTCGCACGCAACAGCATTTCCGGATGAGACCGCGCGCACAAATGGCGCGTCAGCGTTCGCACCACCATCGGCATTGGCAAAGCCAGGTTCTGCGCCCATGCCCGCTTCCGGCGGCCCGGATGCGTTCGGCTATGAGTTCATCGACAGCGATTCGCCCGGCGGCCCCGCTTTTCAATGGGTGGAAATTTCCGGCCTCGGCACCCCGCTCAATCTGGACGACGACGGCTTTGCCAACGTTTCGTTGCCGTTCGCGTTTTCATTTTACGGCGCGATGAAAAACAGCGTCGTTATTTCCAACAACGGCTATCTCACCTTTGACAGCGACGGTGAGGACCGCAACAACGACGACATCCCCGATCCCACTTCGCCCAACGATATCATCGCCCCCTTTTGGGATAATCTGCAATCGACCGGCGGCAACGTTTATCATTATTACGACTCTGCCAATGGCCGCTTCATCGTGCAGTATCACAACGTCACGGGTCACGGCGATCCGGACACGCACAAATTCCAAGTGCTTCTGCAAACCAACGGACAGATCATTTTTCAATATCTCACGTTGGGCGAGACGCTGGATCGCTGCACAGTCGGCATTGAAAACGCTTCCGGCTCGACCGGCTTGCAAGTGGTGGCCGACGATGATTATCTCCACAACAATCTCGCGATTCGTTTTGCCACACCGAACGCGGTGCCCACGGTGACCAGCGCCGTGCCCAACGCGGGCAATCGTTTGCAAACGTTGGATGTCGTGCTCACCGGAACCGGTTTCGCGACGAATGTCACCTCGGTGAATTTCGGCGCGGGCATTACGGTCAATTCCACGACGATCACGAGCGCGACGCAGCTCACGGCGAATATCACGATTGGCGCGGTTGCGGCAACGGGCGCGCGCAATGTGCAAGTGATCAATGCACCGCCGGGCGGCGGCACGGCTACGCTCACCAACGGCTTCACGGTGAATAATCCGATTCCCACGCTCGCGAGCGCAGCGCCCAACACGGGTGCGCTCGGACAAACGCTGAACATCGTGCTCACGGGCACGAATTTTATTTCCGGCGTGAGCGTCGCGAGTTTCGGCGCAGACATTACGGTCAACACCAACACGGTTAATTCTTCCACGCAGATCACGGCGAACATTACCATCGGCGCAGCGGCGGTCACCGGGCCGCGCAATGTGATCGTGGTTAATTCCACGCCGGGCGGCGGCACTGCGACTTTGGTCAATGGCTTTGCCATCAACAACAATGTTCCGACGATAACAAGCGCCACGCCGAACTCCGGCACGCGCACACAAACGTTGAACGTCATTCTCGGCGGCTCGAACTTCGTCAATGGCGTGACCACTGCGAACTTTGGCGCGGACATCACGGTCAACTCCGTGGTGGCGAATAGCGCGACGCAACTCACCGCGAACCTCACGATTGGCGCGGCAGCAGCGTTGGGCAGCCGCGACGTGATCGTGACCAATCCTCCTCCGGGCGGCGGCAGCGCCACGCTCACGAGCGGCTTTACCGTCAATAATCCGACTCCCACTTTAACGAGCATCGCGCCGACCACTGCGAGCCGCGAGCAAACTTTGGATCTTGTTTTAACCGGCTCAGGTTTTCTCTCCGGCGTGACGACTGCGAACTTAGGCGCGAATATCACGGTCAATACCACTACGGTGAATAGCGCGACGCAGATCACCGCGAACGTAACGATTGCAGCGAACGCGGTCCTCGGCGCGCGCGACGTGAGCGTCACCAATCCCGCGCCGGGCGGCGGCACGGCGACGTTGACCAACGGTCTTACGATCAACAATCCCACGTTGACTTTGGCGAGCGTTGCTCCCGCGGTGGCGAATCAAGGCCAAACGCTCGACGTCGTTTTCACCGGCACGGGCTTTTTGAACGGCGCGAGCACGGTTGATTTCGGCGCGAATGTGACGATCAACACCACGACCGTGAACAGCGCGACGCAGATCACGGCGAACAATACGGTCGGCGCGGCTGCGGCATTGGGCGCGCGCAATGTGTCGGTGTACAAT
>CAYNDW010000671.1:0-4069 GCA_964395375.1 uncultured Cytophagia bacterium | reverse complement strand
CGCTGCCGGTCAAACTTACGCGCGCACGCACAACCTTCGTTTCATCCATGCCTTTGATGATGATGAAGTGATTGCCGGGCAAGGCACGGTGGGGCTTGAAATTTTAGAGCAAGTCGCAGAGAGTCTGTTAGAAAATTCCCCCCTTGAGGAGGGAATAGTTGGAAGCTCGCCTTTTCAAACACGCGCAACAATTGGCTCCGTGCTCATACCCGTGGGCGGGGGAGGTTTGCCGGGCGGTGTGAGTTTGGCGATGAAGCATTCGCAGCCGGGCATTAAAACATTTGGGGTGCAAAGTGAAGCCTCTCCGGCGATGCATGCCGCGCTCGCGCAAGGTCGCGTGGTTGAAACGCCGATTGATGAAACGATTGCCGACGGCCTCGCCGGGCGTTTCGTTACGGAGAAGACGTTGCGTTTGGCGCAGCAATACTATGACGGGATACTGCTCGTCAGTGAGCACAACATTCGCCGCGCAATGCGTGAACTTTTTTATCGGCAAGGGTGGCGCGTGGAAGGCTCCGCCGCCGTGGGCGTGGCTGCGCTTTTAGAAGGGCAAATTAAAGCCGTAGGGCAAGCGTGCGTCGTGGTGATATCGGGAGGAAATATTGCCGAAGATGTCTTTGCAGAGGCGATTAAAACTTAATGATGTAGCAACGCGCTACTGGATCATGTCATCCAGAAGGAAACTTTTTGCGCGCCGGGAGCTGCGTCAAGAACTGAAAAGGATTCCTTCTGAATGACACAAAAATTTATCAAAACTCCAGGCCGAGCAGGTTCATAGTGATGCCTTCAGGCAGATTACGTTAATAGACAACTGACGTCTGAAGGCGTTACTACGAGCGTAGCAATCAAAACTGCACGCCGAGCGAGAAGCGCTGCGCGTTTTCGAGCAGGCCGAAATCGGCATACGCATAATCGATGCGCAGTTTCGTGCTCGTGCCCCAAATGCGATATTGCAAGCCCGCGCCCAGGGACAAACCTTCCTCCGTGTCTTTGCGGAATAACGTGCCGTATCCGCCGCGCAAGAACAGCGTTTCATAAAACGCCAACTCCGCCCCGCCGTTCAAACTCTCCGTGTTGTCGTTCGGATGCAAAGCATCCAATCCCACACTCACGCGCAGGTTTTCGGTTTTATAAAGCTCCGTGGCAATGCCCACGCGAAACGCGAGGGGCAGCGGAAAGCCGTCGGTTTCATACAGCGCATTCACAAATTCGACATTGCCTTGATTGAGCGGATCGGGATCGTTGCTGAATTGAATGTCGCGACCATCGAGACGCATGTCGGAGCCGAAGTTGACAATGCTCGCGCCGAGACGGACGTTTTTAAACGGCGTGGTAAAGAGCGCGCCGATATCGAGCGCTACCGCGCCGGCGCTCATGTGCCATATATTTTGGCGAATGAATTTCACGGACCCGCCGATGGCAAAGCGATCGGTCAATTGTCGCGCGAAGGTCACTCCAATCGCGAGGTCATTTGAATTGAACAACTCGCCGGTGCCTTCGGGGCGTTCGACCGTGCGCACCGGTTCATCGGGCGCGCTCAAACTCACCACATTCAATCCCATGATGCCGGCTTCGCCGAGATTGAAAGCGACCGCGACATAATTAAAATTCAAATCCGCGAGCCAAGCGCTATGCACGAACATCGCGCCGACGCCGCGATGATGCCCCAACCCGGCGGGGTTCCAGTGCATTGCGCTGAGATCGCCTTCCATCGCTGAAAAAGCGCCGCCCATGGCTGCGCCGCGCGCATCCACGCCGATCTTCAAAAACTGCGCGACGGTCGTGCCGGTTTTGGTGATCGTTTGCGAGTTATCCACTTGCGCTCGGAGCGGAGCAGTGATGAACGCCGCGAGAACAACCGTGAGAACCAGAATTCTTTTGTGCATGTTTATCGCTCTCTTTTTATTGCCACTCGTTCTGACAACAATCGGATCATTCGAATTGTACTTTCCCTCAATTTGTCATTCTGTAAGAAACTTCCCTCGCACTGGGAAAAGCACCGAGTACTAGGGAAGCTCCTTCCAGGATGACAATTTAAAAAAGCAGGACTTACTTGCGCCTGAAGGCGCTACTACGAACTTTCTCATGTTTGTAAGCCCGGCCCGCACGCCATCACTCCAAGCGCGTCACTTGATCACCGCCAATCTTCCAATCTTTTGCCCCAGCGCGCCGGCGTCAACGTGATAGATATACACCCCGTATGCGACCGGGAAATTATCCCGCGTGGTCAAATCCCAAAAGGCTTGGCCGTTGTCCATCGCAGAATCATGCTCGATCACATCGACCAATTCGCCGGTGACGGTGAAGATGCGAATGGTGCATTTCTGCGGCAGCAAATCAAAATAGAGCCGGCGCGCGCCGCGATCACGCGGGTTTTGCAAATCGAGCGGCTCGATGGCATTCGTGACGACATAAGGATTGGGAACGACGCGAATATTCTCCAGACTATTCGCGGCGCTTTGCGCTTCGACTGTCGCTGCTTCGGTTTTAAACGTGTACACATCTTCGGCGCTGAAAGGTCGGGAGGTGCCGATAAAATAAACGTCGCCGCCCGTGGGTGGAATGGGATTATCTTTCGGCACGGCGAAAGTAAACTCCCACGTTTGCACCAAACCTTGGTCGCCTTTAAGCAAGATCGCGCGCTCGGTCGGAGTCCACAAGCTATCGGTTTTCACGGTTTCTAAATAAACCATGCGTATTTTTTTAGGCACTCGGCCTTTGGTTACATCCCAAACCTGGATGTTGGATTTGATATAGCCAAAGCCCGGCCGCGCGCTGCTATCCGCTTTGGTGTTGAAGAAACGGATTTCATAATCCGCGGCTTCTTTGTTGCGATCGACGCCGTTGAACGGTTTGACGCTCGCGACGTAATTCGATTTGCTGCTCGAAGTCCAGCCCGTGCGTTTCGTGTCCAAATCCAAGGTCACGTCTTTGGCGTAAATGCGCATGCCGTCGAAGAAGGGATTGCTTTCTTCGAGCGCAAGTAAACGGCTATCCTTCACCGCGAAATAATTGTACGTCGCACGCAAAGCCGCGCCTTCGTTAATCGCGCCGCCGGGGATTGCGCGCACAAGGCCTTCGGCCGCGAGCAATTCATAGTCTGTGTTGCGCGAAAACGCGCGCGCTCCGTCCGCGCTTTTGAGCACGAACGTCGTGTCGTTGATATTGCGTTGCGCCAGCTTCACGAATTGATTCACCCGAGCGACGAGATCGTTAATGACGAGCTTGCGATCTTCCACGGAGTAGCGCGTAGGATTTGCGGCGAACGCGACGCGAAACTCATTGCTCTCTTCCAGCGCGCGTGGATCAACGATTTCAACTTTCAATTCGCCGGTGGAAACGCCCGCCGGGTGCGCGATGCGATTCGCCTCGCCATTGTCCTGCAATTGCCCCTCGGCATAGCCCGCGCTGGGCGCGCGCGGCGTCACGCGCACCGTGTTGACGTCGAGAATAATCTCGTTGGTCTCAGGATTCACGGTAACCGTCTTCGCGCTTTCTGTGGGGGGAATTTTTTGCGGCACGTCGCCATTGTCGTATGAAACCACGGCGTAGTAATAGGTCTGGCCGTTGATGACGTTGTTCGAATCCACAAACGAGTGGCGCAAACCGGTGTTGCTGCCGAGGTTGTATGCAATGCCTCGGCTCGGATACGGCACGGCGCTGAGGCCGCTATACTCATTGTTCAAATCAAACCGCGCCGCCGCGCCATTTAACGTTTTTAACGGCTCGAATAAAAAACGCGAGCCGTTGGCGTCGGTGATAACTTGCTGATCGAGAAAATTCGGGTCGGTGCTGCGATAGAGCACATAGCCTTCGAAATCCTTGCGCTCCGAGATCGGATCGAATGAATCTTCGGCAATATTATCCCAATACAAAGTCACTTTGCGATCGCCGGGCACCGCGGTCACGTTCGGTTTCTCCGGCGGCTTCGCGAATTGATAATTGATTTCATAAATCTGCTGCGCGGTGAGCGCGTTCAACGTGAGGTCTTCACGATCCTGGCCGACGAGCAGCGCGATGGAGAAGCGGCGAATCGCGCCTTTCGGTAGTTTGAGCGGGCCGGAGCCAT
>CAYNDW010000670.1:0-4074 GCA_964395375.1 uncultured Cytophagia bacterium | reverse complement strand
CACGGCACTGGGGCGCGTACTTGATTACCGAATTTGATCGTCAAAGTTCATAAGGAGCTACTACGAATGCTAGCATCTCTCACTTCCACCCTCTCACCCTCCAAAGAAACGAGCGCGCCATGTTGAAAAAATCTCTTACTCACTCTCTTCTTTTTGCAATACTCCTTCTCCCCACGCACGCGCTTGCGGGCGAGAACTGGCCGCGCTGGCGCGGACCGCGCAACGACGGCACGAGCACGGAATCGAATCTCCCCACGCAATGGAGCGCGACGCAAAATATCAAATGGCGCGTCGCGCTGCCCGGCCCGGCGCCCTCCACACCGATCATTTGGAATGATCGCATCTTTCTCACCTCCGCGGAGGGCAATGCCCTCGTCTTTTTAAGTCTCGATACCACTGGAAAAATTCTGTGGAAAAAAACGCTCGGCGCGGGTAATTATGAAATTCGCGGCGACGAGAGCAATGCGGCCTCGCCTTCGCCTTCGACCGATGGCAGGCACGTGTGGGTCAAGCTCGGCACCGGCCTGCTCGCGTGTTTTGATTTCGCCGGCAATGCCGTTTGGCAATTCGATTTGCAAACGCGCTATCCCAAATTCAACATGTATCACGGCATGTCTTCTTCGCCGCTATTGGAGGGAGACCGTCTTTATCTGCAATTGCTGCACAGCGACGGCCAGCTCGTGCTCGCGCTTGATAAAGCCACGGGCAAAGAGCTGTGGAAGCATGAACGGCAAAGCGACGCGAGCATGGAAAGCCTGCACTCTTATGCCTCGCCGTTTCTCTATCGTTTTGCGGAGCAGGAATTTTTGCTCATTCACGGCGCGGATTTCATCACCGCGCACGGGCTTAACGACGGTCGCGAACTCTGGCGTTCCGGCGGTTTGAATAACGGCCTCGTTTACAATCCGTTCTATCGTTTCGTGGCCTCGCCCGTGGCAAGCGCCGGCCTCATCGTCGTCCCTTCCGCAAAAAATGGCCCGGTGCTCGGCATCAATCCCGCGGGCGCGAGCGGCGACATTACGAACAACAAAGCGCAGTTTCATTGGAAGCTCGCCGAGAATACGCCCGACGTGCCTTCGCCGTTGATTCACGAGGGTCTGGTTTATCTCTGCCGCGAGAACGGCGTGTTGCTTTGTGTGGATGCGAAGACCGGCGAGCAATATTACATGGAGCGCACGCACAACATGCGGCATCGCGCTTCGCCGGTTTATGCTGACGGCAAAATTTATTTGGCCGCGGCCGACGGAACGGTGAGTGTCGTAAAAGCCGGAAAGAAATTCGAGCTGCTGGCCACGAACAGCATTCCCGAGCGCGCTTCCGCTTCGCCGGCCATTGCAGGTGGCGTGATCTATTTGCGCACGTTTAAAGCGCTCTATGCGATTGCGCAGCAATGAGGGCGATTGCTTATGACGATCAAACGCCTAATGAGTTTTGACGATCAAGTTCAGCAATGTTCTGCCACGGCCTGGCCGTGGCGTGCTCTGACGCGCGGAGGAGCCGCTAATGCCACGGCCAAGCCGTGGCAGATCAAAACCTGATTTCCGAATTTGAAAATCAAAACGCATTAGGAGCAAACTTGCAACGCCTATCTTTTTTCATGCTGATCTTACTCCGCTGCTTTAGTCTTCCCAGCCTCGCTCAAGCGCAAGAAAAGAAGCTGACCATTCTCCACACCAACGATTTGCAATCGCGGCTGCTCCCGTTCGGGCCGAATCGTGATTATACGCCGGAGGTGCTCGGCGATGATCACACCATCGGCGGTATTGCGCGCATGGCAACGCTGATTCGTGCTCTCAAAGCAAAATCTCCGGAGAGCACACTGCTCATCGACGGCGGCGACTTTTTGATGGGCACCCTGTTTCATTCCATCACGCGCGAAGCAGCGCCGGAGTTGCGGCTCATGCACGCGCTTGGTTATGACGCCATCACGCTCGGCAACCACGAGTTCGATTTCAGGCCGGAAGGCTTGGCGCAAACGATTCGAGCCGCGCGCGGGAACAACGCGCTGCCGCCGCTACTTTTGGCGAATGTCAGCTTCAGCGGCACGGACGCGCGCGATGACGGCTTGGAGAAACTGTTTGCCGAAGGCATGGTGCAACCGTATCGCGTTATCGCGAAGAACGGCCTCAAGATCGGCGTGTTTGGATTGCTTGGCAAAGACGCAGCGGAGGTGTCGCCGTTTGCCGCGCCGCTGCGTTTTGACGATCCCATTGCAACGGCAAGCGCATGGTGGAAATTTTAAAACAAGACGAGCGTGTTGATCTCGTGATCTGCGCCTCGCACGGCGGCGTGTGGCGCAATGACGGCAGCACAGAATGGGCAGGCGAAGACGTTGCGCTCGCCGCAGCCGTGCCGGAAATCGATGTGATTGTCGGCGGGCATTCGCACACTCCTTTGCCCGAGCCGATTCATGAAGGGCGCACGATCATTTTGCAAGCCGGCTCCGAGGGCCGTTATGTGGGCGAGTTGCATTTGACCATCACGAGCGAAGGCGCCGTTGCGCAAAACTATAGGCTGCACGCGGTGACCGACAGCATTCCCGCGGATACGTTGATGCAAGCGGAGGTGCAACGTTACATCGCGAGCATCAATCAGAGCGTGCTCGCGCCGCAGGGCTATGCCTTCGAGCAAATTTTAGCGGAGACGGATTTTGATTTAACCGTGCGCGAGGACAATTCCAATCTCGGCAACTTGGTGAGTGATGCGATTCAATGGAGCATAACGCAGTATCAACCGGGAAGTCCGGTGCTCGCGGTCGAATCCAACGGCCTGATTCGTGACGATATTCTGCGCGGGCAAAGCGGCTTGTTGCAGGTCTCCGATCTCTTTCGCATCGTGCCCTTGGGCCTCGGCATGGTCGATAGCTCTGCGGGCTATCCGCTCGTGAGTTTTTATCTCACCGCCATGGAGTTGAAACGAGCGCTGGAAGTATTGACGAGTTTGTATCCGCGCAAAGGCTCGAATTATTACTTGCAGCCTGCGGGCCTGCGTTTTTACTTCAACCCCAATCGCCTTCCGTTTGATCGCGTTTATGAAATCGAGATGGAAGGAGAGAACGGCTGGCAACCGCTCGCGCTTTCTTCCGCTACCCCGCGCTTATACCGAGTGGGATGCAACATCTATCTCGCGACGTTCATCAAGCTCGTCGGTGACTTTACTTTCGGCTTCTTGCGCATGACGCCGAAAGATAGTATGGGCCGGCCGATTGCCGATCTCAATACCGCGTTGGTCGATGCCCGCCCCGATTTGCCCGGTGTGCAAGAATTGAAAGAGTGGCAAGCATTGCTGAATTATGTTCGTTCTTTTGCAGACACCGACGGCGACGGGATTCCCAATATGCCGGAGCGTTATCGCCAACCGCAAACGCGCATCAGCAGCGTGGCAAGCTTCAGCCCGGCTTTACTCTATAAGAACGCCACGTCCGTGATGTGGGGGGCTACGCTCGGCGCGCTGGTTCTAATCGCATTCGCCCTCGCGTGCAACTGGTATTGGTTGAAGCGAAAGTATACTCGTTGCGGGTGAAATGGTACCGCGACATTCATGTCGCGAGCATTGTTTCCTCGCGACATAAATGTCGCAGTACACTCACAAACCAACCCGCAACGAGTATAACACGCGCGGTGTTTGACCAGCCTAGGCCGTAGTTTTCGCGCGACAAATCTCTCCCCCTCTCACCCACGCTACGCCTCACATTTCAATCAGATAAATTTAGATGAACCGGGCGATAGTTTTAAACCTGCGCCTGGTGGCGTGCGTAAAATTTTTCGCTATTACGCAGGCATTGACGGTATTGAAAGAAATAGTTTTGGTGAGCGCGCGATTGAGATTTATTTGAGGATGAATAGATAATGAAAAACTTATTAGTGAGCTCTTGGATTAGACTATTGGCGCTTGTGCTTGCGCTTTTGGGCTGCGAGACCGATAGCTTGGATAAGACCATCACACGTGAAACGGCGGAACAACTGGCCGTAAGCCAATTGAAAAAAGGTTACATCGTGGGCGCGACGCAGGAAGCTGATTTGGGCCGGCAGGTTTTCAAGATTTTCGTGCAGAATGAATCGAAAGCCGTGCGTG
>CAYNDW010000669.1:0-4084 GCA_964395375.1 uncultured Cytophagia bacterium | reverse complement strand
AAAGCTTTTTGACACAGGGCTGACAGATGCCGTGGCTGAATTCGGCCTCGGAATGATCGCCGATATATTCCTCCAACTGCTGCCAGACCCCCCCGTCATTGCGGATTTTCTTACAGGAGGCGCAGATGGGAATGAGTCCTCTGAGAACTTTGACGTCCCGCAACGCTTTCTGCAGTTCCTCATTGCTCCGACGGAGCTCCCCTTCACGCGCCTTGCGGCAGTCCATTTCTTTCTTCAAGGCAAGAGCGGAAGAAGCCCGCGCCAGGAGTTCTATGTTATTGACCGGTTTGGTGATGTAATCAATTGCGCCGGCCGCAAAAGCGGCTTGGAGGTTGGAAAGATCGCTTTTGGCCGTGACCATGATGATGGGAATATCGCACGAATTCGGTCGGCCCTTGATTGTGCGACAGGCTTCGACTCCGTCCAGCTCCGGCATCATGACATCCATGAGAATCAAGTCGATCTGTGCGGGCGGCTCATGGCCGTCTATGTCGAGCAGAGAAAATGCCGCCTTCGCCGAGTCGGCGCTCAGGAGATCCGTATGACCGGCCTTCCCGAGGATTGCGCGAAGGAGCACCTGTTGGTCTGGAGAGTCGTCGACGATAAGAATGCTCATGCTGATTCCTGTCGGGCGCGTGCGCAGGCAGTGTGCGCGATCACCTTTCAGTATAGCAGGCACGGATTCGGCTACTGGAGCTTGGCGCGGACGAGGTCGCTGATCTGCTTACCGTCTACCGCCTGACCGGCCACACGGAGCATGACGGCTTTCATCACCGCGCCCATCTCTTTCAGAGATTGAGCGCCTAGTTCCTGAATGACGGCATCCACGACGACAGAGAGTTGTTCGAGGGAGAGGGCTTGCGGAAGATAGGATTCGAGAATGGCAATTTCCTGCCGTTCTTTTGCGGCGAGCTCTGCCCGATGGCCTTTTTCAAACTGTTCGACCGATTCCCGTCGTTGCTTGATCATGGTCGTCATGACACGGCTCATTTCAGCATCGTCGAGGTCTTTTTTAATCTCCATCTCCTTATTCATCACGGCAGCCTTGATCATGCGAATGACATCCATCCGCAATTGATCGCGCGCCTTCATGGCCAGCTTCAGATCTTCGGTCAAACGGTCGTGCAGGGACATACGGCCTCGTGGATCATGCGATCTCGGTTAGGGATTGGAGAATACCCCTTCATGCGGTATCAGTCAATGTACGGCTGCGCTTGGAGGGCGATCTACCCGACATGGTTTTCATATCGAGCAGGGAGTATGATATGAGCAAAGTCTGGTGCGGTTCGACGCAAGACCGGCACATGGAGTGAGGGACTGTCGTGGCAAGCCGAGATGCAGTCATCCAGTTGATGCAAGCCCTCACACTGGCGACTCTCGTCGCGGGTTGTACGAACGCCACGACTCAAACGCCCCAGCCATCCTGGCTCCACGCTACGACCCCGATGTTGCCGATCCCTGCCGATGTCCAACAAATGGCGGTGCTGTACCCTCGTGGAGGGACCCCTGATTGGTCCAATGCCTATGGCCGCTTGGAGGAAGCCGCATTTCAGCTAAAGACATTTCGCCCGCATCTGAGGATCATCGATCGTTCCCATATGCAGGACATCGTCTCGGAGCAACGCTTTCAAACCGGAGGGCTTGTCTCCGAAGACAGCGCAGTCCGCATCGGGCAGCTCTTGGGCGTGGACAGCGTATTGATCTATCGAATTGAAGGACCGACGCTGCGCGAACGATTCTTCGCGCGCCGGCATCGCGACCTTCCACCGATGACCATCACGAGCAAAATCATTCGCGTCGAGAGTGGGGAAATTATCTATCACAACGTGGTCACGGCACATGCGGACGACACTGAAGAATCTGGCTGGTCCCTCTCAGACAATGTCGATTATCACCGATGGAACCGCGAAGCATTGGACCGTGGTGTTCTACAGACCGTCTATGAGTTGCATCGCGCATTCGATTAACAACGTGGATAGGAGAGAATGCACATGAGTCATCGACAGGGCACGTTGCAGCGACCTGAAATCGTCATAGCTGTAGGTCTGTGCATCCTTTCACTGATCACCGCTTGTGCCGGCGACCAGCCCAAACCTCTTCCTCAACCGACTCCGGACCAGGTGCGGGGTCATGCCGATCGGGCATTCGAGAAGCTTAAGCAAGAGGAACAGGAGCGCGCCGCCCAGCCGCCGGCGCCTGGTTACTAGGCCTCACGCCTAGCGTTCCGATTTGGGTAGGGCCCAGACCATAAATTGGGCAACGGGTTTCACTAGCGGCAATTCCCCGAAAAGGCGTTGCCGAGAAGCCTGCTCCACGAGGCGCGCTTCATGGAAAGTGCCGAGAAGGCTGGACGAGACCAGCAGTCGAAGAACGCCCGAGAGAAAGAAAACAAACGGCAAATTGGATGCAGGCTGGAGCATGAATCCAGCCCACTCGATACGCGCAGGAAGATGCTCGACTAACCAGCTCCCAAACAAGGCTCCCACCGACCAGCCTACCGCATTGACTGTGCTATACAAGGCAATGGCTTTTGCGCGGTCCTCCGGCCTGACTGAATCGAACACATAGTTTTGCAGCCCCAATGCCAAGCCGGCCCAAATGACGCCGCCTAAAAAATTGACTGCCAAAAGAAATCCCAGATTCGTACTCACAAGGTAGAGCATCGGCAAAAACGGCACCGTGAAACCAGTGATGGACAACAGTGCCTTGTTACCAAAGCGATCCCCGAACTGACCCCAGGCCTGCAAGGTGAGGAGTTGGCCCAAAAGGCCGGCAGCCAGCCACCCTCCATAGCCGAGGTACGACAGATGGATATCTTGAAGGAAGTACAGAACAAAAAACGGACCGGCGATCAACACAGACGCATGCATCAGTCCGGAGAAAAGCAGGAAACGGCGGAAGTCCTTCGTTGCGCTCCGGCGGAAAAAATCACGAAATCCTTGTTGCGCCTCTTGGTGGGCGGTCGGATGCACATCTTGAACAGGGGACAAGGACCAGGCTGAGAGGATGCGTGCGCTCCCGGCCAAGGCGAAGATCAGCGCGAACCCCCACCAGGCTGCGGTAGAATCCTGCCAACGAGTCAACACCCATCCAGCTCCGCAGAGTGCCAGGAAACTGAGGCCGGCGATAATTTTGGCTCGGCGCGCGAAATAGGCGCCCCGCTCATGTTGATCGAGCCAATCCGCGATCAAGCTATTCCAAGCAGGTGTGGTGAAGTGGGCGCATGCAAAATACGCTGCCGCTCCACCAACGACAAGCCAGGGCCCCCATTGCGGAAACAGGAGCGGCAGCAGCACGATGGGAATCCAGACCAATGCTTGTCCCACGGTGCCGGCAAAAATAAGGGCTTTACGATCAGGGAACCACTGTAACAGCTTTACTGAGGCGAGTTGGGCTCCTGTCCCGATAAGCTGAGGCAATGCCGACAGCACACTCAACTGAAATGGGGTTGCCTGAAGGAGCAAGGCGAAGGCTGACAGGTATTGCTCCCCGCTTCCTTGCGTCACAGCTTGGCAGGCGCCGTCTCGAAGGCCATAGCGACGTCCCTGCTCGCCGGCGCTCTGAGCTTTCGCGCCTCTTGGCACGAACTCTTGCTGATGTTCAGGCATGATCGGATTCACAGAGTCCTTTCCCGCGAGTGACACTGATCGAGAGTAACATAGACATGGGCCGAGACATACACAGATGCGCCGTTTGGTCAGTCAACGATTGACCCCTTATAGAACTCTCGATACCATAATAGAACGAGTGGACCACCTTTGTGACGTCCTCAATGAGAGAGATCGGAAATAGAGGGAAGCAACTCCTGGCAACCGTACTTGTGTGCCTCAATGGTTTCGTGTGTGTCTGGCAGGGCGTCGAAGCGCGAGACCTATTCGCACCGAAAGAACAAGCGACAACCGAGTTCGACCCCACGCAAAGTCCGTCGTTCGACGAACAAAAAAAGGGAATTCCACAATCCCTATTTACCTGGATCAAAATGGCCAAAGGGTATGACATGGAGTGGGATACGTTCGGGCGAAAAGGCTGTTACACTCAAGACCCTGGCTTGAATCCACTTGATCCTGGATCGGTATTTCCTCGT
>CAYNDW010000668.1:0-4087 GCA_964395375.1 uncultured Cytophagia bacterium | reverse complement strand
TAAAAATAATCAATCGGCTGCGTGACGATGTCCTGCGGCTCTTCGTACTCCGTCCAATGTTTGCCATTCACCTCGCTGCGCAGATGCGCGAAGAAGCGCGCGAGTTTGAGCTCATAAAAAGTTTGCGGATTGAGCGTATGCGTCCACGCGGCGGAGAGTTGTTTATTGACGTGCGTGAACGTGTTGAAGTTGTCGAGATTGTTTTGATACTCGTAAGGATAACCCGGGCCCGGCTCGACAAACTCGAGATTGGTTTGCAGCGATTGCGTGTTTTGGTTGATGGAGAGCGATTGATTGCCCGTGAGCACGAGCTTGTGTGTGGCGTCGAGCTTCCACGTGAGTTTGAGCAAGCCCGACCAATTGTTGTCCTGTCGCGGCGCGAAACTGATGCCACTGAAAATTTTTTGTCCAAAAAAATCGCGCGGCGAGATGGAAGAATACAATTGCCGCGCGCTGTTCTTGAGATAAGAATCACTGGTAGACATATACAGATTGCCGAACACGCTGAGCTCGCCGGGCAGATCGAGGCCCATCGGACGCAGCACGTATTGCGAGATCGGCTCCGGCCCGCTAATACTCAACTCCGTGATGTCGGTGTTGAAGCTGTGTTTGCTTTTTGCATTGAACTCGCCCAATAGCGGCGTATCGGAATCGAAGCCGAAGTGATCGCGTTTGTAAGCAATGCTGCCTTTGTATTCGCTTGCGCCTTCTTTGGTTTTCACATTGATGACGCCGGACATGGCTTGCCCAAACTCCGCGTTGAAGCCGCCGGTGATGACTTCGACTTCTTCAATCGCATCCGTGCTGAGCTGCAAGCCGAAGCCCGTGCCCGAAAGCGGATCCTGCACCGAGATGCCGTCGATCAAATACGCATTCTCATACGAGCGCCCGCCGCGAATATGCACTTCGTCATCCGTCTTCACCACGCCCACTTGATTCGCGACAATGTCCGTCACGTTCTCCACGACTTCGGCTTGAATTTCAGAACTCGTCAAATTGCGGCGGCTCGAAGTCTCTTCGATATCGAAGAGCGGCTTCTCGCCAATTACCACAATTTCTTGGCCGAGCGTCAACACCGTCTCTTCTAATTTGAAATCGAGCGTGAGCGTTTCACCGGCAACCACTTTCACGCCGGTGTTCTGCACTTGCTTGTAACCGATGATCGAAACCTCGAGCGTGTAATTGCCGGGATTGATATTCGCGATCGTGTAATTGCCATTCGCATCGGTCGCCGCGCCGTAGTACGTTCCTTTGACAACGACGTGTACACTCGGCAAACCCTCGCGCGTTTGTGCATCAAGCACGCGGCCTTTGATTGTTCCTTTGGTTTGTGCCTGGAGCAGTTGCACTGAACACAAACAGAGCGCAAAGCAGATTAGAGCTTGCAAGCCAGTTTTCATGGGAGTACCCATCATCTTTTCAACAGCATTAAAACACGTTGCGATCAACTCATTGCAGCAGCCGCTCGACTTCGCTCCAATCGCGGATTTCTAAAACGCGGGCGAGCAAGTCATTGATAAACTCGATATCGTCAACTTCGCGCAAGGGCATTTCCAGTGCAGGGGGAATCGGCCCCAATTTTTTAGGCAAAAGCAGCATCAGCAAATTGCGGGCTTCCGCGAGCTTGCCTCTTTCCAAGCCACTCACAAGGCCTGTTTCAATTCCCTTTTCGATTCCCTTTTCCATTCCTTTTTCCCAACCTTCTTGCCAGCCTTGCCGTTTGAGAATGTCACTGATAATTTCGGACATTTCTTTTGCCTCGCTTTCTTTTTGTCTTTGCTTGTATGAACGATACTCGTTCCACTTCTCGGCGCTCAAGTTAAAATAGTGCATGAGAAAATCAAGGTATTTGCCTTGCCGGACGCGTTTGCCGGGCTCCACCAGCTCAATGACGCTCTGCAACGCGCTATCGACGATCTTGAGCCAATCCGCTTGCGAATACTGCATGAAGGGCAGCATCAACCGCGCAAAAACATTTTTGCTGTTGAGATACTTCTTCGCCGGCATGCCGCGCAGCAAAACCGGCTGATAGGTGAAGTAATGATAGCGCTTGCCGAAAAACGCGCTTTTGATTTCGCGCGGCAGCGTTTTGTTTTTCGCCGAAACGTTGGGGAAATAAACAATCGGAATGACGTCGCGCCCGTATTGCTCCTCGAGATGGCTGACGCAACGTGCTAAATGATGAATCGAAAAGGCATAGGGATCGTGCTGATGCTCCAGCAAAAAGACGAACGCGGCTTGCTCATATTTCGCCAGCACCGGAACATCCATGCGAAAAAATGAATCCGCAAAAAAAGCTTTGATCGTCTCCTCACGGATAAACTCGATCTCCGGCTCGCGTTGAAAAAAGGTTTCGCACTTGGGCAAAGCGAAAGTAATGGCATCCCGAGTATTTTCCACGATGAGCATTTTGAAGTTTTGATCGTGCGAAGGAGCTTGTGCTTGCGCGTCCATAATCCTCTCCCGCTGTTTAGAAGTTATTTCAAGACCTCCAACACCGCCTCGACTTTCGAAAAATCATCGAACAGAAAATCGGGCTCGTGCCCGCGCAATTGTTCGACGCTATAATCGCCCGTGGCCACAGCGACCGCAACCGCGCCATGCGGCCGGGCGCATTCAATGTCGCGCGGCGTATCGCCGATCACATACACGCGGTCGCGTTGCGCAATCACACCAAACTGCTCTTGTGCGCGACGCAAAGCATGCGGCACAAGTTTGTTGCGATCACTCTCGTCATCCGCATACGCGCCGAAGTCGAAATATTTCCACAAGTCGAAATGCGCGAGCTTGATCTCCGCGCTCTTCGCCCAATTGCCGGTAAGTAAGCCGATGTGAATATGATCGAGTGCGTGCAAATGCTCCAACAGTTCCGGAAAGCCGGGCATGATGCGACGATGCGGGCGCGGCCGTTGCATGTCTTCGGCGAGATGGATATAGTAGCGCGTTTTGAATTGTTCAATCTGTTCAGCGCTCCATTGTAACGCAAACTTGTTGAGCGCGTCCTGCAAAATCAGTTCATCCGTGCGGCCCGCAAGCCCGATGCCGTGCAACGCATTCGCGATGCCGCTAATTTCTTCAAACGCGAGATTCATCCCGTGCACGCCCGAACCGCCCGAATGAATGAGCGTGCCGTCAATATCGAAGAGGAGGATTTTCATAAAGGCCTTTCTGTCTTGAAAAACTCAGATTGATTTTTAGGGCACTGTTCGTTATCGTTGCCTCGAAGAATTAAGTATAGCTCCAGTTCAAGAATGAAGCGATTTCCAGGGAGGACTTCTGATGGCTCTCAAGCTGATTCAACAAGACGCTTTGAAGCTGCGTGAAGCCTATGATGAACGTAAGGCTGAGTACGATGCTTTGCGAGCAGCAGGAAGGTGGGCAGGCGCCGTCTTGCTTGCCGGAACGTTGCTGGAATTAACGCTCAAATTGGTTCTCTGCAAACATTTTGGCGTCGCGAATCTTCCGACTATTTTTCAGATTCATGATTTGGATTTATTGTTTTATTGTTCGGGTCAATATGGACGGCTTGCAACCGATTCGCTTTTGCGCCAAAATTTTTCATTCATTCTAAAAAACTGGTCGATGGCGCTCCGCTATGAAGTTGCCATCAAAACCAAACCCGACGCCGAGGCCTTTGATGTGGTTCTGTTCGATCCGACTCATGGCGTCATAACAATTTTGTCTGAACATTGGTGAGGTGCAATATGAAAACCGTATTATTAGAAAAACTGCGCGCTGCCGTTGAAGAGTGGGCGCGCATGCACAATGTCGAAACGACTTTGATCGAAGCCAAGTACACGGGACTCGGCGCAAACGTCCATGTGCTGGTCGTTGCTCGCACAGGTTTTGAAAATTGGTCGCGTTATGAGCGCCATAACAGTCTTTTTCAGTTTCTTGATTCCAAGCTCAATGGCAATGGTGAGCTTGTTATCACGGGACTAGGCATGTTGACCGAAGAAGAATACGAGAAATACGAAGAAGTGCCGGCATGAAAGCCAACCTCGTTTACTCTCCGCCCAACCGCTCCAACGTCGCCTGCGCCTCTTGCGCACGCTCGCCCCACGGGAAGCGGTCGAGGTATTCTTGA
>CAYNDW010000667.1:0-4092 GCA_964395375.1 uncultured Cytophagia bacterium | reverse complement strand
TGGTTTCGAAATCTTGCCGCGTCACTTCAAACTGCGCATCGCCATACCAGCCGCTAATCGGAAACACCGGATTGTCGCGCCAATCGCCAACCGTGGTGAGGCGAAACGCAAGCTCGTCTCCGGCGCGCGCGGGAAAGCTCGTGCGCGTGTTAGCGGCATAATCTTTATTGCGCCCGAACAGGCTCCAATTGGTGTTGCGCTGAAACGTGTCATAGCGATGCCCGCTCACTTCGAAACGCAGGGTGTGACCTTGTTGCGAGCGATAATCGGCAAAACCGCGGACGCCGCGCTTTTCGAAATAATCCATGAAATCTTCATGCAGAAAAATTCCGGCGAGCGAATTTTCGAAGCCGCTGATGAGCCAATCGTCATTGCTCTCCACGCGATTGAAGTAATTGACGCCCGCGGTGAGCTGATTGGGAAAACGATTTTGCAAACCCGTGTTCCAGCGCCAGCGCCGGCCTTTTTCATTTTTAAAACCATAACCGAGATCGCCGTAAACCGAAAAGCCGCCGCTCAACGAAGGCGTATAACGCGCGCCGAAATTGAGCTGCAAGGCTTCGACGCGATTGAAGTGCGTGTTCGAATAGAAGGTAAGCTTGCGACCGCGTTGAAAAAATTGTTCGTTGCCGACGCGTTCGATTTTAAATTGCGCAAAAGCGGAATTGCAACAACAACACAGCAGCAACAACAGCAACCCGAGGCGATTCCTGGTCATGAAAAAAACTCCAAAGCTATTCATCAAAACGGAAAAGCCACACGCAAAACGCATGGCTTGGTGTTAAAAATTTTTGCGAAAGTAGCAAACGAGCTAGGAAGAAGCAAGCAAACTTTTGGCAGCAATTGGCCACCCGTGCGAAGTTTTCCAGCCTTCGCAAGAGGGCTGAGATTTTTTGCTTGACACCTAGCATGCCGGCGGCTACCTTGCAACATGAAGAAAAAAACGATTCGCCTCATCGGAGTGCCCATGGATCTCGGCCAATCGCGGCGCGGGGTGGACATGGGCCCGAGTGCGTTGCGATACGCCGAGCTTGCGACGCGGCTTCGAAAACTCGGCTATGAAGTGGAAGACATCGGCAATCTCGAAGTGCGCGTGCGCGACACGCTGTCGCCCGAAGGCGGCTTGGCGTTTCTGCCTTCCGTGGTGCATACGTGTAATTTGGCCTATGAACAAGGCCGCCGCGCGATTGCGGAAAACTGCATTCCGATTTTCATCGGCGGGGATCATTCCATTGCCGCGGGCACGGTGGGCGGCGTGACGCATGATGGGCCTTCGGGTTTGTTGTGGATCGATGCGCACGGCGATTTCAACACACCTGAAAGTTCGCCGAGTGGAAATATTCACGGCATGCCGCTCGCCGCATTACTCGGCAGAGGCGCTCCGGAGTTGGTGAATATCGGACGGCCTGGGCCGAAGCTGCGCCCGACCGAGGTCGTGCTTTTCGGCGTGCGCGATTTGGATGACCAAGAGCGCGTGCTATTGAAGGAGAGCGGCATCACGATTTACACGATGCGCGACATTGACGAACGCAGCATTCCAGTGGTGTTGCACGAAACGCTCGACCGTTTGCATCATCTCCCGCGTCTGCATATAAGCCTCGACTTGGATTGTTTAGATCCGTGGGATGCGCCCGGCGTCGGCACGCCGATACCCGGCGGCTTTACGTATCGCGAAGCGCATCTCATCATGGAATTGCTTTACGATAGCGGGAAAGTCGGCTCAATCGACGTGGTGGAGATCAATCCCATTCTCGATCAAAAAAATCACACCGCGAATCAAGCCGCGGAGTTGTTGGCCTCGTTGTTGGGGAAAGCAATTTTGTGACCCCGCAATAAAACGCCTTGCTTCATACGGCGAAGCAATCGCAGAAAAGTATTTTCACCCTAGCGGCTGTCAACTTTTAAAAAAGTTAGAATCGTTGGCTGCTTTTATCCGTTAGTATTTTTGCTTGATGCCGGCTTGTCCGGCTTATGATAAGCCGGAGTTCCTTATTTTCCCTTCCAGCATTTCCACGGAATGAAACAAGTTATGCCCACCGGTCGAGGCTCGCTCGCTCCCGCAAAAAGATCATCCCTAAAATAAAAAACCCCGTCTTCAAAATTGAAAACGGGGCCGTTTTTTTGCCGATTTTGATTAAAGCGGCGTCACCCTTGTGGCTTGCAAACCCTTGGGGCCTTGCTCCACTTCAAATTGGACCTTTTGGCCCTCTTTCAAGGTTTTGAAACCTTCAGTGAGGATGGATTTGAAATGCACGAAAACATCCTCGCCGCTGTCGCGTTTGACGAAGCCATAACCTTTGGCCTCATTGAACCATTTGACGGTACCGGTTTCCATAATCTGGACAGACCTCATAGTTTGATTAGTTGTTACCTCGGAGCCTGACGCCGCCGAGACTCGGTTGAAATGTACAACCAGCTTTTGCAGCCGTTGTGACTCCCACAACTCCAGTAGCTTAATCCGCTCATCCTACTGATTCTTGCAAGAGGTAGAACCGGATGAATCGCTGGTTGAAGACAACAACCTTTGCAACAACCATAGTCGCCTCTCCGAAAACTTTAAGAGAAGGACTCCAACGCGGAACTCAATCCAGACTAAACCTCACCCACCGCCGGGCAAATCTTTTTAAAGCGCAAAGTGGTGTACGATCGCGGCAAATAGTAAATATTATTTCGTCGAAATGCAAGAAATGATTTTACCTTGCCCCAGTTGCCATTGCTCGCCTCACGCGCCTCACGGCGCTTTAGGTAAGACGGAAAATCCATTTGCCTGCGAGCATTATGCTAACTACTTTATCGCGACCACAAGAGTCAGCATGCGCAACCGTGAGGATGCGTTCAGGGTTTTTCTAAAATTCTATGCTCTCATGCGCAAAATGCAAAAACCTAAGGAGGAGTGATGCGTAAGATTTTGCTCGCCGTATTTGCTGGTTTGTTTATGCTATCCGCGGCGCTCGTAGCCGTGCAGCAGCAAGATTTTTCCAAAGTGGAGATCAAGACCGTTCCGGTGCGCGGCAATGTGTATATGCTGGAGGGGAGCGGCGGCAATATCGGCGTGTCCGCGGGTGAAGACGGCATGCTCATCGTTGACAGCCAATTCGCGCCATTGGCGGATAAAATCAAAACCGCGCTGAAAAATCTCAATCCGGGCAAAACCAAATTATTGCTCAATACGCATTATCATGGCGACCACACCGGCGGCAATCGCGTGTTCGGGCCGGACTTGACCATCATCGCGCATCGCAATGTTCGCCAGCGCTTGATGACCGAACAACGACGCGGCGAGCGTGTGACTCCGCCCGAGCCGAAGGAGGCGTGGCCGGTCATTACGGTGGACCAGTCGCTCTCCGTGCATTTCAACGGCGAAGAAATCAAAGTCATGCACTTTCCCACCGGCCACACCGACGGCGATTGTATCGTGTTCTTCACCAGCGCGAACGTGGTGCATATGGGCGATGATTTTTTCGTGGGCCGCTTTCCGTTCGTTGATCTCAACTCCGGCGGCAGTGTGGACGGTTTGATCAAAAACATCGCGCACGTCATTGCGCAATTGCCTGCGGACGTCAAAATCATTCCCGGCCACGGACCGGTGTCAACGCTTGATGATTTGAAAGCGTATCATCGCATGCTAACCACGACCACGGAACTAGTGCGCGCGAAAATGAAAGCCGGCAAGGATTTGAAAACCATTCAAACCGAAGGTGTGCCCGAAGAGTGGAAAGTTTGGGGTTCGGGCTTCATCTCCACCGATCGTTGGCTGGAAACCATCGTCCAAGCTTCGCAGGCGAAATAGGCACGATAAAGCTGGCATGCCGCAAAAGCCTGCCGCCGAAATCAAAACCCCAATGCGCCCGCACTTCTTCAAACGTAACCGCGTGCTCATACAAATGGGATCGACGAGTTGTTGCGCGTTAAACAGCCGTGCCATCGCGGCAAAACTGCCGTCCGCAACAACCACAAGATTTCGCACCTGAAGCCATCACCGCACTTGCAGGAGTTGTTGAACGAACGGGAGCACGATAAATGCCTTTCGCTTTAATCCGCTCTCCACACCGCCGTTCTAGCGTATCGTCTAATCTTAGGGTGGCAAGCGGG
>CAYNDW010000666.1:0-4111 GCA_964395375.1 uncultured Cytophagia bacterium | reverse complement strand
CCATCGCGGTGATGACCGCATTGCGATCGGCCTTCAGCGCCTGCACGGCGGCGCCGGTACCTCGGCCGCCGCAGCCGACGAGGCCGACCCTTAGCGTGTCGTTCGTTCCGACACCGGAAACGACGGCTGGAATCGCAATCTGTGCCGCGAGCGCTCCGCCGACGGCGGCGGACGTGGACGAATGCAAGAATTCGCGACGCGAGGACTTTGAGCCTGGAGTACCGGTCATGTTTCTACTCCTTCCCGGTTGGGCGCTGGGGTTGATCGATCAGGTCTTTCGTCTCGGTGATGAATGACTCGTATAGCTTGAGCGGTTGCGAAAGCTCGGCGTCGAGCGACGTCAGGACGAGCCGGACCTTCGCGCTGCGTTCGTCGCCCGGCAACAGGTCGTCGCCGAAGAGGGAAAAATCGAACGCGCTGTACGGGGTCAAGCGATCGGCCTCCGCAGTGGCATGGTAGCGGGCACTGATCGCGAACACGTGGCGCGGATTTGCCATCAAGACCACTCCGGTGCGATCCTCCGGGTGGGCGAGAAACGCCAGGCAATGGACGTAATGACGCACGGGGCACACCTGGACTTCACTGATGCGATCCCATCGTCCATCCAAACAGAGTCGCGCGGCATGGTCGTCGCGCGGAAAGGCGAGCAGCGTCCCACGGAAGACATCGCTTACCGTGGGCACGACGAGGTCGGGTTCCGTCACGTTGCCGCGGCCGAATCCGCGCGGCTGCAGGTAGATGTGCGGCTCGAGAGACTTGTCCACGTAGCTGGGCATGAAGACTTCGAAACCAGAGCACGACCGGTGTGCGCGGATGGTTACGGTGACCTCGATGATGTTCGGCTCAAATACCTCGTAGCGTGCGGTGATCTCGCCGACCTGGCGACGTGCCGTAGCCTCGTCCTTTGTGGCGCTGTCGGCGGCCCACTTCACTTCCACCGAATCGCCGTCGGCATGGATCGTGCGCTCCATCGCGCGGGGTATGCCCAGCACTTGGTTTGCCGCCGCGAGCCGGTAAAGATTGAGCGCCGCAAGATTCGGGTGAATCAACTGCTTGCCGGTGCGGCGGTCCACGAGACTGGCGACCCCGTGGTACGCTCCATCGGCGCGAATCGTCCCCTGCATTTGCTCCGTCTCAAAATCGAAACTCGTGCGGGCGGCGTTTGGTTTGAGGGGAACCTTTTCGTCCGCTTGGTCGTGGTCTTTCGCGGCCGTTGGCTCCGTTCCGTTGAGCCCCACCGCGCCGATCAGTCCGGCATTGATGAAGTCGCGTCTGGGTATCAGTCTTTTCATGGAGAGGTCTTTCAACTCGCGACACTATTGCGGTAGGGCGGGGTCGGGTCTACGTTTTTTCGGATTTGGCCGGAATACGTCTTGTTCATTGACAGAATCGTCCGCCGGCCAAATCCGAAAAAACGTAGACCCGACCCCTCAGCTTTGCGTGACTATCCGAAAAGCGGCAGCGGATGCCCGTGCTCGAGCAGGTGATACGGGCGTTGTTGCGCGTCGTAGGCCCAGAGGTCGTTGTAGATGCCGAGTGCGTCGTACACGGTGGCCGCAACGTGCTCTGGGCGAACGGGGGAGTCGGTGGGGTAGGCCGCGATCTTGTCCGAGGCGCCGTAGTGCCGGCCACCGCGGATGCCGCCGCCCGCGAACACCGCCGTCTGGCAGAAGTTCCAGTGGTTGCGTCCCGTGGCGCTGAGCGTGTCGCCGACGCGCGGCGTGCGGCCCATGTCGGAACTAATCACAATGAGCGTCTCGCTCAGCAGACCGCGCTCGTGCAGGTCCGTGACCAACGCGGAAAACGCCTGGTCGAATACCGGAAGCAGGTGATCTTTCAGTGCCCGGAAATTCTCGACGTGGGTGTCCCAGTTGTAGTAGTACTCGCGCGGTTGCATCCACTGCCAATTGACAAACGGCACGCCCGCCTCGACCAGTCGCCGGCACATCAGCGCCGACTGGCCGTTGATGGTCCGGCCGTAGCGCTCACGCACCGCGTCCGGCTCTTCTTCGATGGCCATCGCCCGCTTCGTTTCGGGCGAGGTCATCAGCGAGTACGCCTGTTCCTGGAAGCGGTCGTAGCCGCCGCGATTCACCGCCTGTTCGGAAGAACGTTGAAACTCGTCCAATCGACTCAGCAGATAGCGGCGATTCATGAACCGCTCGGAGCTGAGCCCGTCGGGCAGCATGAGATCGGGAACTCCCAGATTTTCCCAGCGCGCCGGATTCGGTTGCCGCTGAAACAGCGGGTCCGACGTACTGGCCATCGCCCGGGTCTTGGGTCGAAGCGAATCTGCAGCGGGTCGAAGGCCTTTCCCAAGCGACCGGCAAAGTTGCCGAAGTACGGTCGATTGGCCATGAGATCCCAAATCCATGGCAGTTGCACAGCGGCGGGGATTTGTGACCGGCGCCCCGGCGCCCCTTCGGCGCGCTCGGCGCTTGTCTCCGACCCCGCCGTCAGTTGACCTGCGGTCGGCTCGCTGGCTCGGTCTTGAGACCGGCCAGAGCGCGAGTCTGGAGACCGGCCAGAGCGTGCCGGCAGCTTTGCCGCGACGACCGAGCCGAGAAACGGCCAATCGGACTGCTTCGGATCCAGTTGCTCACCGACATACCGAGCCGGATCGGGCGGATGGCCGGTGTGCATGTAAAAGAAACCCCACCCGTGACTGTTCTCGACGCCGGGCATCTGAAGCGAACGCACCAGCGCAAGCTGGTGGACCAGGCGAGCGGTGAGCGGCAGATGCTCGGTGATTTGGATTCCCGGCACGGACGTGGCGATCGGCTTGAACTCGCCGCGCACCTCGACCGGCGCGTCGGGCTTCATATCCCACATGTCGATGTGGCTGGCTCCGCCGTTGAGAAAGATGAAGATGCACGACTTGGCCCGCGCGGGGCGTCGCTCGGACGCTTCGGCCCGCCGTCGAAGCAACTCGGGAAGCCCGATTCCCAGCGCGCCAAAACTGAGCCCTCCGAGAAATCGCCGGCGCGTCCAGTTTGTAGTGGCTGGCGAGCCCATCGTCTGTGCTCCCATCGACTCGGAAACTCGGAGCATGATTGGACCCCGCAAGTATAAGGTAGCCGTGCGCTACCGCTCAAGGCCCTGCTTGATCCTACCTCGTCGTCACGCAATTCGCACCGGAGTCGTCAGGATGTCACCGACCACGCGCGCGCCTGTTACGGCGGCATCGGTCAGCGTTTCAGTGCGGCCGTGGTGCAAGTGGCCAACCTGCTGATGGTCGAGTCCTAACTGGTGCAGGATTGTGGCCAACAGATCGGGGCAACTCGTGCGGTGCTCAACCGCTCGGTAGCCTAGCTCGTCGGTGGCCCCGTGGACGTGGCCCGCCTTAAAGCCGCCGCCAGCCAGCAGCAGACTGAAGGCGTGCTGGTTATGGTCGCGGCCGTTACTGTGTTGCGAGATCGGTAGGCGGCCGAACTCACCGGTCCACAAAACAATCGTGCTGTCGAGCAGGCCCCGGCTCTTCAAGTCTTTGATCAGTGCTGCGGCCGGCTGGTCCACCTTCGCCGTAATCTGCTCGATGTCGCGTTTGAGATTGCTGTGATTGTCCCACGGCATACCGGCCGGAGCGGTGACCAGCACAAACCGCACGCCTGACTCGACGAGCCGCCGCGCCATCAAGCAGCGTTTTCCGTAATCGGCCGATGCGGGCCGGTCCAGTCCGTAGAGTTTCTGGATGGCCTCCGGCTCGCGCGAAACATCGAGCACTTCTCCGGCAGCCAATTGCATCCGGGCCGCCAACTCGTAGTTGCGGATGCGTGCGTCCAGATCGGATTCTTGCGGATACTGCTTGCGATGCTCCTCGTTGAGCTTGGCGAGCAGATCGAGATCGTTGCGGCGAGCGGCATCCGACACCGAGACGGCGGGATGAAGATTCAACACCGGTGCGCCTTTGGATTGGAACTCCGTCCCGCGGTACAACGCCGGCAACCAACCGTTGTCCCAAGCCATCGTGCCGCCACTGTTGTAGCCATCCGGGTCACGCAGCACGACATACGAGGGCAGGTTCTGGTTCTCGGTCCCCAGCGCGTAGCTGACCCACGCACCCAGCGTGGGCCGGCCAGGAAAGATCTTGCCGGTGTTGACGCAGCGCAGT
>CAYNDW010000665.1:0-4118 GCA_964395375.1 uncultured Cytophagia bacterium | reverse complement strand
TTTCACGATTGGAGCTGTGTTTCAATGCACTTCGTGCTTTGGGGTTCTCTTCAACCCAGAAGTATGACCGATATCGACCGTACGGTGATGTTTCAATGCACTTCGTGCTTTGGGGTTCTCTTCAACTGCTCCCAGCTCTCTTGAATGCTGGGGCTCATGTGTTTCAATGCACTTCGTGCTTTGGGGTTCTCTTCAACACAACACAAGTAAAATAGGAGCTCACAGTGAAAGTTTCAATGCACTTCGTGCTTTGGGGTTCTCTTCAACGAATCTGAGTTCACCGATGGGGGTAACGAACTCAGTTTCAATGCACTTCGTGCTTTGGGGTTCTCTTCAACCTGCAAGTCGGAGAAGGCGACACCGAGAAGTAAAAGTTTCAATGCACTTCGTGCTTTGGGGTTCTCTTCAACTTAGGTGTCACGAGTGCTTCGGATACAACCACAAGTTTCAATGCACTTCGTGCTTTGGGGTTCTCTTCAACAAAAAGTGGGCATTCCGTTCATGATGAACGCGCGTTTCAATGCACTTCGTGCTTTGGGGTTCTCTTCAACCGTGGCCAAATTCCGCCACCTTAAAACTATGTTTCTTATAGGCCATTTTCGAGCGTTTGGCAATCCACCAAAATTTTCCTCACTTAACTTTTTTAACATGCCATTTTTCATGCTTAAGTTTAATTTCTGCGAAAGTGAACACAGAGTCAAAAAATAGGTTTGCCAGAATTGCAATTTGGGCTTTTCTTTATGTTTATGATAGAGTTATTCAACTTTGCCTTGGCGTGAAATTCGTGTTTTCACAAAAGGTCCGTTGTCACACCTATATTGCTCATTTTATTACTTGTGAATCATAAAGTTAGATCATGTTATTTTTGGCGTTTCATTCTGGAAAATGTCAGCAAGTAAACGTACGGTTCCTGAGGTTAGAGTTCATATTTTCATGTTTTTAACGAACGCGCTATGGCAAACCTAGTGCGCGTTTTTGTCAGCGGTTTTGTCGCGCCTAAATTTTTGCTTTTTTTTCGGCTCTAAGTTTATTTCGTGTTGAGGATACGGGCTGTTGCTCTTGGCTTAACTTTTTGTAGGTGAACGAAAAAAATGGCATTTTTTTAGACCTGTCCGGAGTACACAGGGGTGTTTGGTTTATTAACAGTGAGGCGAAAGGCAAGGAGCCAAGAGTCAAGGAGCCAAAAAAGAGAAGGAGACAAGGAGCCAAAAGTAAGGGAGGAAAACGCGAATGTCAAAGAACGAAGTGCCGAGAACAAATGACGACTGCAAGAAAGCAGATTCTTTTTAAGATGCAAGGGTTGTTTGGATTTTTTTCATACAGAGACGCGGAGGGCAAGGAGCCAAAGAAGAAAAGGAGACAAAGAGCCAAGAGGGGCAAGGGGCAGAGGACGAATGTTGGAGGGCGAATTCGATTGGGGTGCAAAGGGTGGGCGATTTTTCATGTAGAGGCGCGCCGGGTTCGCGCCTCTGCACGAGGAGGGGAGTTAGAGCAGGAGGCCGCAGGAAGAGTAGAGCAGCACCATGAGGAGCAGGGCGAGCAGGGCGCTGGCGATCCACACACGGGGGAGCGAAATGATTTGTCCGAGTTTGGCGGCGAGCGGAGTTTCGGGCATGGGCCAGGGAAAGGGCTGGTGGTTTTCGCGCGGCGTGTGGGTGCGCCATTCGTCGAGCGTGGCGCGGAGACGTTTGAGGGCTGCAATGAGTTGCGGCCATTTGCCGCGCCAGTCGACGAGGAGGGCGAGACCGAGTAGCGCGGCGGCAGTGAGGAGGTAATGAGTTTTGCGCATGGGAGGTGCTCCTTTGGTTAGTGGATGGTGGATAGTGGTTGGTGGATGGTGGCGACGAGGCACGATCCACTATCCACGAGCCACGGTTTTCAATACATGCTCTGAGCATCTTTGGCTTGCCAGAGGTCGTCGAGAGTGGGTTCGGGCGGCGTGTTCGTGGTTGATTTGGGTTTGGGCGGAGCGCGTTTGGTGGCGCGTTTGATGATGAAAACGGGCGCGGCCCTGAGTCGCGGTTTGAGCGCGAAGCGGAGGCCTTCGCCCCAAAGTCCGCCGAGCACGAGGCCGGCGATGGCAGAGGCCCACATGGTGCGGAGGCGTAGCGCGATTTCAGGCGCGAGTTGGGCGCTGCGGTCGTGGAGCACGCGGTTGAGTTCGGGCAGAATTTCAATCAAGTGCAGACAGGTGCCGAGCACGCCGGTGAAGAGGGCGATCATGCCGAACATTTCCGTGGCGTCGAAGAGGCGTTGGAGGAAACGCGTTTCGCTGGGCGCATGGTTGGCGCGGCGGCGTGTGAAGAGGAGAAACACGGTGGTGGCGGTCATGAAGAGGGCGACGCAGAGCAAGAGTGGCCACGTGGGGCCGAGGGCGGCGGGAGTGAAGTAGGGGAGCATGGCAGTGATGAGTGGTTAGTGATCAGTTATCAGTTATCAGTGATCAGTTGCTGCGCATTGTGGTCTCATTGATAAAGACGCGGCGGGCGGTGAAATCGAAATGGGATTAAAAGAGCAATACGATTGCGGGCAAAACAATTAAAAGCTTCGTGGGGATGTTGTTTTGAAAACCACCGCAAGAATTGCCAATGGTCAAGGGCCCATTCAAAAACTTTGCGGCTAATCGTTTTACCGGAAATCGTTTTGCTTTCGAGTTGTGCTTCAGGCAAACAGCGCCGGCTCGTCTTGGCGGGCGATGGTGTGCGTGGCTTCGACGCGATGGCGGCAGGCTTCGCAGAGAATAAATGTGGTTTGATTCGGGAGACCGTTGAAAAAAAGATATTGCTCTGCGGAGGAAAAATCGTTAATGTGCAGCCAATGAATGATAATTAGTGTGAAGGAATTCCACATGAACCCGACATTGCAAGAAATTTTGAGCGACTTGCACGCAGCCGAACGTGAGTCGCAGAGCTATGAAAGCAGGTATGGCTTGCGCTCAGAGATTTTTCTCGAATATTTCAAGGCGGGCTTGATCGAGGATGAAGGCAACTTCGATTTTCAAATTTGGGCGGGCTTAGAGGAAACCAAAGCCGATTTGGAGCGGCGCTACAAGGAAATGATTTTCGTGCAGAAGCCTTTTCGTGAAAGTATAAAAACTTTGCTCGCTCATGGCGTGGTCGCTGACTGAATACGAGAACTATATCTATTCGGCTCATAGCCTTTCGCCTCACATTCAATCCAGCGGCATCGTTCTCATCCGTCGCGGAAAATTTTTAGCCGAAGTGGCGGGCGAAATCCTGTTTGCCTCGGACCTCTCACTCCAAGTCAGAGAGTTTTTGTATTTCCTTTCCGCGGATTTCATCCGCCGCTATGGCTACCTCGTCAAGAAGGGCGGCGAAACGCAATATTGGTACGATTCCCAGCCTCACCCCAACGATCCCTCGCTGCAAGCAACGCATCCGCATCATAAACACATTCCGCCGGATCTCAAACACCATCGCATTCTAGCGCCGGGGCTTTCTTTTCACGAGCCGAATCTTTCTTATTTGATTCGTGAAATTGGGGCTCTCTTCTTCGTTTCATGACCTATTCGCCTTCAAACTTCAACCATTTGCCTGGACTCCTTTTTCATGCGAACAATACGGGCGCGTCTTGGCGGGCGATGGTGTCCGTGGCTTCGACGCGATGGCGGCAGGCTTCGCAGAGAATGTAATAGCGCACGCGGTCGCCGGCTTTGGGTTTGATGTGTTCGGCCACGGCTTGTTTCATCTTGTCGAATTGCTCGGGCGTGAGCAAACATTCGAACACGGAGTATTGCACGGCGAGGCCGAAGGACTTGAGCTTTTTATGTAAGCGCGTGCGGCGTTTGTCGTCGCTAATGTCGTAGGCGACGACGATGAAAGCTTTCATGGAGTGTTGGATTGTTGGAGTGGTGTTTGACTCCTTGGCTCCTTTTCTTTTTTGGCTCCTTGCCCCTCATCGTTCCGGCATTTTGATCGCGACGTATTGCTTTTGTTTATCGAGCAGCACGCGAATGAGCTGACGCACTTGACCTTCCATTCCGCTGACGGGATCGCCGGAAGCTTGGGTTGCGGCCCAGTCGTTTGATTCTTGGAAGCGTTGCTCAAACGCGGCGAGGAATTTTTGCAGCGCGGGCTTGGTCATGCGGCAAGCGCCTT
>CAYNDW010000664.1:0-4119 GCA_964395375.1 uncultured Cytophagia bacterium | reverse complement strand
GCAGCGTGCGGCCGGCATCCGGGCCGGATCCGCGCACGATGGCGACGTCGTTCAACTGCGCATACGATTGCGGCCCGCCGGCCTCCAAAATAATTTGCCAAAGATTCGGAATCGTTTCGAACTTGAGTTTGCCGGGCGTGAGCACCGCGCCGGTGACATACACAATTTTGCTGCCAAACTCGCGCACGACGATGGAGGCTTGCGACACGCGAATATCCAGCAGCGAAATGCGATTCACAATATCCTGGCGCAAACGGCTCACCGTCAATCCCGCCGCGGGAATCGCGCCGATCAGCGGCATTTCGATTTTGCCGTTGGAGCTGACGCGCGCTTCGGTATCCAGCTCCGGCCGCTGCCAAAATTTGATCGAGAGCAGATCGCCCACGCCGATGACGTATTCTTGCTTCTCTCCTTCACTTTGCGCCAAACAGAATTGCGGAACGCGCGCGAGCAACAGCGCGAGGCAAATCCAACGGGCTAGCATCCGTGTGTTCATGAGTGTTTACCTTTTGAATGAGCTTTGAATTGCAGATGATCGAGGTTGTGCTTCTTTAGCAAATCGTAGAGCGTGACGCGATTAAGCTCAAGCTCCGCGGCAACGTTCGTAATCACGCCCGCGTGGCGGCGCAGAGCGTCCAGCAGCAGTTCGCGCTCCAATTCGCCGAGCGCTTCGCGCAAGGAATTGCCGCGCTTGCGGGACGCGAGTTCGAGATCTTCCGGCAGCAGCACCTGATGCTGCGCGAGAATCACGGCTTTGCGAATTTTATTTTCCAACTCGCGCACGTTGCCGGGCCAATGATATTCGCGCATGAGCTTGAGCGCTTGCGGCGAAAATCCGCGCAAAGTTTTTTTATACTCCGCCGTAAAAGTTTTGAGAAAGTGCTGCGCGAGCAATTCCAGGTCTTCGCCGCGCGCGCGCAGCGGCGGCATATGCACGTGAATGACGTTCAAGCGATAATACAAATCCGCGCGAAAGCGGCCGGCGGTGATTTCTTTTTCCAAATCGCGATTCGTGGCCGCGAGCATGCGCACGTTCAACAGGATTGGAGCGGAGCCGCCCACGCGCTCGATCGTATGATTTTGTAAAAAGCGCAGCAGCTTTACTTGCAAGTTCAACGGCAGTTCGCCGATCTCGTCCAAAAAAATCGTCCCGTGATTGCCGGCTTCGAACTTGCCTTTACGCAGCGCCGTTGCGCCGGTGAATGCGCCTTTTTCATGGCCGAAGAGTTCGCTCTCCAACAAATTTTCCGGAATCGCGCCGCAGTTGATGGCGACAAACGGTTGTGCGTGGCGCGGGCTAAGTTGGTGCACCAAGCGCGCGATCAACTCTTTGCCGGTGCCGCTCTCGCCGGTGATGAGCATCGCGGCCTCGGTGCGGCTGACTTTCTTCACGGTTTGCACGAGGCTGCGCATTTCCGGCGAGCGCCCCAGCAACAGACTCTCCGCATCCACGAGCGCGGCCTCTTCCCACGCCGAGGCGCTTTCTTTTTCAAGCTGAACCACGGCGCTCGCGCGCTGCAACAATACGCGCAGCTCGTCGAGGTTGATGGGCTTGAGCAAATGATCGTGCGCGCCGGCGCGCAGCGCTAAACGCGCCACTTCTCTTTCTTGATTGCCGGTGACGACAATAATTTTAACGGGCCGCGCTTGCGCCAAAATTTTTTCAATAAGCGCCAGGCCCGCGTTTTCCGGCGTCGCGGCTTGGTTATAATTCAAATCGAGCAACACCAAATCGGGGCGGTGCCGCGCATACTGCGCGAGCACTTGCTCCGGTGTATGCGCCATGACGATTTCATACTGCTCTTCCAAGGCCCAACGCATTTGCGCGCAGAGCGCTTCATCATCATCGGCGAGGAGGAGTTTGGTGTTTGGGTTGATCGCTTCCGGCATCGTTATTAAAGACTATGCGCGCCATTCTTCGACGCCTCAACACTCTAACTGAACACAGCACTATGCGGTAGATACGTCTGAAGCTGGAAGTTTAACAATGGCATTAAAACCTTGAATCCTTTTAAAATCCATTCGATGAATAAAATTACTCAAAGCACTTGAGGGATCAATCATGTCAAAATTAAGTTCATCCAAAGTTCGCTTAGGAATTATTGCCGAAAGAATGGGCTGTTCTTCTACAAAACCTGTAGCAGGATTCAATAATTTTTCAGCCGCGGTAACTATTGCTACTCGGATGGGAAGGAGTGCGAATAGCTCTCGTGCTACTCTAAAAATACAACTGCACACACAGTCCTGATACAACTGATAGAATTGGGTCTTTGGCATCTGCTTCTTCGAAAGCTTTCCGCTTTTGAGCAAGCTTTTGACTTCCGATGGTATCATAGTTTCATCATTAACTTTGATGGTAAAATCGATAAGCGAATGATTGATGACATCAAAGCTAATGGCCGATACCATTCCTTTTATTTCGCTGAAGGGGTTTATCTGCTTTATGGCTTCAATGTAGGCGTCCGTTTTTCCGTCGAGTATTTGAGCCGCAAGCTCACATGTCTCTCGCCATTTCGAATATTTTTCTTTGTATACCTTTGACACTTCTTCATAGTCGAGTTCATCGCGCTGCTTTGCAGCCTTGACTTCATTCAATAACTTGTTTCGTTTCGATTCGACGCGCCCGAGTAATTTATCAAAAAAACTTGGTTTGAAATTTTCATAATCTTGTGTAGCCAGTTTTTCGTGCTTACGTAAGCTCGACGGCTTGGCAGGTAATGGGATGGCTCTAATTTTTTCCCAATCCCAGGTGTTGCTGCAATCCTTATGAATGGAGGTCAAAACCTCTATTCTGTTTTCGTATAATTCTAATTCATCGGAAGCTAGAGCGCGCTTTTCCATTTTGACTAGATAGTTTCGCCTTTCTTGAAAGTCTCGTTGTCTTCTTGTTGATTCCCGCTCCGCCGCACGAGAAGCGGCAGCCAATGAACGAAGTGCGCCTCTCCAACCCATGTTGACTCCTGCTGATAACTTTCTTGCTGATTCATGAGGTTGGATATTATTTTATTGCGTCTAACTTTTGCTTCGCTTGATAGATGAAGGAACGAAGACTGGAAAGCTTGGTCGTCGAGATATAAGCCGCTACCGATCCTATGTATCCACTTCTGACAGCGGCTTCGATTTTTCCTGAACTACCGCTGAAAGTAATGACGCTAAAATCTCCTCTCGTCTTATAAAGCGCCTCAAAATTAGAAAGCTTGGTCGAATTGGAGGTCACCTTAGAAATATAGTCAATCCCCTTCATTAGAGGTTCAATCTCATCATAATCAATAAAAGATCTGTCTGATCTTTCCAATCTTCCACCTTCCTTTACCTCGATAACTATGCCTAGCTGCCTCACTCCGGTAGATACATTGGTGAACTCCATACAGTCTACCGAAACAGTTCCTAGGCCAGAAACTGAACCAATTTCCGAGATCCCTTTAATAATTACCGTACCCGTTTGCTTCTCAAAAGCTTCGAGCTTTGTTTTGGGCTCTTGCGGCGTTGCCTTCTGTTCTTGAGCATTTATATTCTTCCAAAACAGCATTCCCAAAGTGAGGATAAAATTCAAAAAGTAGACTCGTGATAATTTCATTGTTGGTACCCTTTCTATAATTCATTTTAGTGATGAGTTCAGTTGCACACCCCTATAGGGAGTTGATTGGTGTTCTCCAACCCGCGCGGCAACACCACTTCGAACTTCGTGCCTTTGCCTAATGCGCTTTCCACCAAAATCTCGCCGCGGTGCGCGCGCACGATCTCGCGCGATTGATACAGGCCGAGGCCGAGGCCTTTCGTTTTCGTGGTTTGATTCGGGCGAAAGAGCCGATGCTTTATAAACTCCGGTGCCAGGCCCACGCCTTCATCGCGCACGATGAGGCTTACGTGCGTTTCATCGCTGTGCGCATGAACCTGCAACACGCCGCCGTTCGGCATGGCTTCGCGCGCATTGACGAGCAAGTTGCGCAACACGATTTTCATCTGTTCGCCATCCCACCAAACTTGCGGCAGCGGCGCAAGCTTCAACTCCAAAACAATGGGCGGTGCAATTTGCGCGTCGGCCACGACTTCGGCGATAAGCTGCGCGGCATCGCACGCGGCGAAGTGCGTGGACTCGCCGCTGGTTTTTACCGCTGC
>CAYNDW010000663.1:0-4120 GCA_964395375.1 uncultured Cytophagia bacterium | reverse complement strand
AGCGGAGAACGTAGTGCTTTCCAACCGAAAACAGGTGGGGAATTAACCTGGCCCTGGTGGGGAATAACCTTGGCCCTAAGGGTGGGGAATGAGCCTGGCCCTAAAGCAACTCCCCTGGGGAATTAGGGTGGCCCTTGACACGAGCCTCGAATCTGCGATCTTCGATGAAGGCTGGCAAGAGCGCATGGCCATCGACTACAAAGATTTGATGTGGGTCGCCACCGGCGAGCGCCTCACTGCCGAAAGCTTTGCGCGCTATCGCAAGACCGGCGGCCTCGTTGCGGTCTTCAGCATTCCCGAAGAGATCGCGAAAACCGCGGTCGCGCACGCGCTGACGATGATTGCGAGCGACGGCCTTTTGCAAAACGGCAAAGGCCACCCGCGCGCTGCGGGCACGTACGCGCGTGTGTTGGGCCGTTTCGTGCGCGAGGCGAAGTCAATGACATTGATGACCGCGCTGCGCAAATTTACTCTCATGCCCGCACAACGTTTGGAAAGCCGCGTCGCCATGATGAAGAACAAAGGCCGCATTCGCCTCGGCGCCGATGCCGATTTGACTATTTTTAATCCCGAGCGCGTGATTGATCGCGCAACCTTTGAGGAACCGGGAAAATATTCGGAAGGTATTGTTCACGTTCTTGTCAACGGAAGGTTGGTTGTGAAGGAGGGGCAGTTGCAAAGCGGGGTGCGGCCTGGGCGAGCGATTCGCGCTAGCGCGCAATGAGGAAACAAATCCGCTCCCATACTCGTTGCGGATGAAATTGTTCCGCGACATTCATGTCGCGCGTCCTGTTTTATCGCGACATAAATGTCGCGGTACTCTACGTTGCGATCACAAATTAAACCGCAACGAGTATATCTTTGTCTTTCCCCCAAACCCGCGTCCTCGCTTTAAAACCTCATCCCCTCATCTTCAACCACCGCGCCATGAGCGGCACGCGCAAGCGCCACTCGCCGCTCGCCTCTTCCATTAACAAACGCCGGCGCAGCGAAACATACAACGCCTCCTCGCCCGGCAACGGCTGCGTTTCGCGCGTGCGGAACGAGGAGAGATAGTCCCACTCACCCGGCAAAGTGGATTCGCCGCGCAGGAGTTGATAGAGCACGTTGTGGCCGCTGACAATGGCTTTGTTCAACGCGCGTTCGAACAGCTCGTCGTCTACTTGGCGTTTGTCTTCGTCATTGATCACATCCACAATGGTTTCGGCGATGAGCTGCACCAAATGCGGCCAGCCGCCGGCTTCGCGCTGAATGCGCTCGATGCCATTCTCTCCCCAAAACCCTGGCTCAAAGCGCGGCCGCTTGGACTCGTCTTTGAACAACGGCGAAAACTTGAGCGGCTCCGTGAGCAACAGCCGCGTCTCTGCCATCGTGAACAATGGCACTTCAATCGTGCGCGCGCTCACGAGATACGAGGGCCACTCCGCATGTTTGAGTTCCGTGATTTCATGGCTGCCGCTGAAAATCCAGGTGATATTGCGATGCGTTTGTATGGATTCGCGAATCGTGGCGAGCAAATCTTCCGGAAAAACTTTCTCGCCGAGCTTGCGGTCGATGTTTTCGTATTCGTCAATGGCGAGCAGCACACGTTTGCCGGCTTCTTGCAAATGGGCGTTGTAAGTTCCAAGCATGCGCATAAGACCGGGCAGATCATTCATCTCGTTCGGCGCAGAAGAGGGCATTGCCAAAGTCGCAGAAAGCTTTTGCACAAGATGTTTCATCCAATCCGCGAGCGAGGTGAAAGCTTGCGGATCCTGCATGGAGATTGTGACTGGCACAACCGTCGAGGGCAAAAAGCCGGAGAGATTACCCAAGACGGTGGACTTGCCCATGCGCCGCCTACCATAGAGCACCACCCCTGGACAGCCGGTAGCCAACATGATTTGCTGTTCCAAATCTCCCACAACCGAATAACGCGGCACAAACGCTTCTTGCTCGCGGTTGACCGGATCACCCGCGCGGAAGAGTTGTGGTGCCGGTTCTTTCTGCAGAATAGTTTGCGTTTGTTGCCACTGCGCTTGCGCGAGTGCTAGCCAATGAGTGGAAGCCCTGCGAAACTCCGTGGCGAGCGGTTCATGGAAACCGGCGATACGATACTGGAAGTTTTCGATCTCTTTGCACAATGCCTGGGCCAGCGGCTCGCGCAGGACGGGGCGATTCACAGTTTCAAACCGAGTTTGCTGTTTGGTGATTTCAGCGACCATCGCACGCAAGCGAGAGGTTTGATTTAGGAAGCCTTCTTTGCCTTCGGGCAATTGCGCAACGGCCTTTTCTAATTCAGTTAAATTATCCAGCGTTGTTGTTTGACGAGCAATCCAAATTGTTCTGGCAGGAAGTTCAGCCCTAAGCGCAGCTCGGCGCTGACTGGGATAGCTGTAAATTAGCCGTTCAATTTCTTTTATGCCTTTTTCTGGGAACAAGTCTGTGTAGGCCACCAATAGTCGATCCAAACCTGGAAACGCAATACGACATAAGTCATCCCATGCCACAGGATGAAAACGATACAGATGGCTAAATGGCTTGGGCCAGGTTAGCCACCAAAACAAGGGGTGATAATAAATACGGAGCAGAAAAACTCTACTGATGAGTGCAACAGTGATTACGAAAGCGCTCCCCATTGCGATTCCACTAGTGATTCCAATGCTAATTCCAACGCTAATACCACACGCTATTCCAAAAGCTATTCCCAAAACTATTCCACCAACATTCTCGCTAATGAGTCCAAAAGCTATTGCTGAAGCCATTCCAATGGTGACTATACCAGTTATTCCAATGGCGTTTCCAATAGCGATTTCTCCAGTGATTCCAACAGTAATACCAACGATACTCCCCAACAGGAAACCAAGTACGATCCCGACGGCAACTCCTCGCGCAATTACCAATGCGATTCCCAAGGCAATGCCAAAGCCGACTCCGAATGCGATTCCCAAGGCAATTCCACAGCTAATGCCACCAGTTATTTCGAATGCGATTCCAAAGGTAATTCCACCAATAATATAAAAAGCTATCCCGACAGTAATTCCGCTTGTGATTCCTGCAGTGACTCCAAAAGCATTTCCTATCGCGATTCCAACTAGAATTCCGACTGCAATTCCAACTGTGATTTCAATTAAGTGGAGAAGAATATTGTCGGCTATTAGGAATGTTTTCGTTATTGGGAATACCAACAAACGGCTCAAAATGCAAAGTCCAAGCATGGGTATCAAAGCATGGAGACATAGCCTAAGTGCAGTTTCCAATCGCACCAGGCGCGATAATCTTTCAACTTCGCTTCTAAACTCGAAAGGTCGCCGATAGATCAATACCAACCACCACAACGCTGATTTGTGGTCTTCCCAACCCAAACGAATCTGGTCTAAAGGTTTCGGAGTCATGGCAGGCCGTGCAGTTCGACGGTTATTAAATTTGAAATGGAAGAAAGCGGATGATTGGCAGGCAACAGTTCAACGAAAGGCACACGTGAGTGGATAAGCAAAACCAGTTTGCGCTTTTCGGTCATCAGAAAACGCAGCGCAGAAAAGAGATCGACTTCATACTGTTGGCGTTGCTGCACCATGTCAAAGTGGAGCAACGCGAGGCGAGCAGAGCTGGCGCGAGTTTCAAAAGCGTGACCTAATGCAACCAAGTCATTCGGCTCCGGCGGCACAGTCAAATTCGAGTCTATAGCCTTCAACATTTCAACGACCAAAGCTTGCCGCGAAGTCGTAATCGGGTTTGCCAGATCAACGACGCCAAGCTGTAGAGCATCGTCTTTATGAAGATGCTCGATCAACCCACGCCATTTTGGTTTGGAAAAGCCCGGTTTGCGCGGCACGACAAAATTCACCGACTCATTATTTTGCAACCGCCGCACAATCTCATCGCGCACGTGCAGCCAATCCGGTACAGTAGCGCCCAAGTTGGCGTCGCATTCGCGCATGAGCAGATCCCATTTGTCCGCGGCTTTATCGTCGCGCAAATCCACATACAAGGTTTTCTTTATTTCATCGACAAACAAGGCGACATCTCTTGCGCAGCAATGGTCCGCGGGGGAAAAAAGAAATCAAAAAAGAAGGCAGCTAAAAGAAAATAGTTATTGACCTTCTTTTTGCTATATCTGTGCAAGATTTCAAATTCAGTG
>CAYNDW010000662.1:0-4121 GCA_964395375.1 uncultured Cytophagia bacterium | reverse complement strand
GAGGAACAGGCAGAGCTGCAAAAAATTATCAGCGCCGGCCTCGCGGAAGGTTTGATTTTTCTCACGGATCAAGACGCGCGGCCCGCGGGCGCGGCGAATCCGCTGGCGAATTTATGGGACAATGGCACTGACATGGTTGCCGAGTTGCGCCATGAAATGAAAGTGCGCGAGATCGGGCTGAAAACTTTTGGGCCGCAAGCTTTGCCGCAAGCCGCGCCGCTCGCGTTGCTGGAAGAAGCGCTCGTGCCGCTGTATTTGCATCATCGCTATCAACTCGAAGCGACGATGAAGTTGATCGGCGGCATGCAGTATAGCTATGCCGTCAAAGGCGAAGCGCAAACGCAATATGAAATCGTGGCGCCCAAGCAGCAGAAAGAAGCGCTCGCCGCGGTGTTGGAAACGCTCTCGCCCGCCGCGCTCGTTTTGCCGGAAGAATTGTTGCGCCAACTTTTGCCGCGACCGCATGGCTATGAGGCGCATCAAGAGTTGTTCGCGAAACGCACCGCGCCCGCGTTTGACTTGATCAACATGGCCGCGACTGCGGCGGACATCACGGTGAGCTTGCTGTTGGAGCCGAATCGCGCCGCGCGCATAGTGGAGTTTAACGCGCGCAACGCAAAGTATTTCGGCTGGCATGAAGTGCTCGACGAAATCATCGCGGCAACGTGGAAAGCGCCGGAGGGCAATGAAACCCGCGCGGCCCTCAAACGCGGCGTCGAGCGCGTGGTTTTGGATCGCATGATTGATCTCGCCACAAACGATGCGGCGAGCGCGGAAGTGCGCGCGATTACGGCGCTCAAACTCGAAGCGCTCGCGGCATATTTGCAATCGTCGTTGCAATATTCGCAGTCCGCGGCCAAAGAAGCGCATCTCAAAATGGCGCAGCGCGATATTAACCGTGTGCTCAACAGTCCCGAGCGGACGCATGAGCGCACCACGCCTTCTTCCGCGCCGCCCGGCGCGCCGATTGGGCAAGAGGACTTGGAGTGATGGAGTCGTGGAGGAATGGAGTTTTGGAGTGGTGGCGTCGACGAAAGTCGGCTCTTGTCTCTTCTCTTGCTCTTGTTCCCAAACTCTGTTTGGGAACACGCTTGCACAAGAACTTTGTTTCGCTTCGTGCCTGTCCCGCTTTACCTCTTGTTCCCAAACTCCGTTTGGGAACACACTTGCACGAGAAACTCCGTTTCGCTTCGCCGTTCTTTCCTTGACAGCGCCATTTGAAACGGAGTTTCAAAAGCAATTTCGTTCCCAAACAGAGTTTGGGAACGAAAAACGCCGTTTAGGAGCGAGACAATAACTGTTCAACCACGGCTGGGCCGTGGTTTTGGTTTTTGCGCAAAGACGAGATTTCAACTAATGAAAAAAACCACGGCACAGCCGTGGTTGAACACACTACAACGCAGATGAATGACAATCTCAAAGAAATCCTAGCGCGATACTTCGGCCATACTTCCTTTCGCGGGCAGCAGGAAACGATCATTCGTCGCGTGCTCAACCAGCAACACGCGCTGGTGATCATGCCCACGGGCATGGGCAAATCGTTGTGCTATCAAATTCCCGCGCTCGCACAAAAGGGTTTGACGCTCGTCATTTCGCCGCTGATCGCGTTGATGAAAGATCAAGTCGAGGGCTTGGTCGCGCGCGGCATTGATGCGGCTTATATCAACTCCTCGCTCAATCGCAATGAACGCGAAGCGCGCTACGCGGCGGTCGCCGCGGGCAAGTATCGTTTGCTCTATGTCACGCCCGAGCGTTTCCGCAAGCCGGAGTTTGTGGAGTTAATCGCGCAACGCCGCATCGCTCTGCTCGCCGTGGACGAGGCGCATTGCATCAGCGCGTGGGGTCACGATTTTCGTCCGGATTACACGCGGCTGCGCGAGTTTCGCAAGATACTCGGCAATCCCACGACCCTCGCATTGACCGCCACGGCGACGCCCGAAGTGCAGGACGACATCATTTCGCAACTCGGGCTTACGCGCGCCGAGATGCAAATTTTTCACGAGGGCATTGCGCGGCCGAATTTGCACCTCGCCGTGGAAGAAATTTTCGGCGAGCAAAGAAAGCGCGAGCACATCATCAAAGTGCGCAGCGCACAGCCGGGCAACGGCATCGTGTATTTCGCGTTGATCAAATCGCTGCAAACGATGAGCGAGTCCTTGTTCTCGCAGCGCGTGCCGCATTTGCGCTATCACGGTGACCTCGACACGAGCGCGCGCAAGCGCGCGCAGAATCGTTTCATGCACGGCGAGGGCAATCTTGCGCTCGCTACCAATGCGTTTGGCATGGGCATCGACAAAAATAACATTCGCTTCGTGCTGCACGCGGAAACGCCCGGCTCGCTTGAATCTTACTACCAAGAGATCGGGCGCGCGGGCCGCGACGGCGAGCGCGCCGATTGCACCCTGCTGTATGACGAACAGGATTTGCTGATTCAAATGGAGTTCATTCGCTGGAATAATCCGCAAGCAGCGTTCTATGAACGGCTTTATGATTTTCTCCGCGAAGACCTTGAGCAGGTGAATGCTTATGGCGTGGAGGGCTTGAAAGAAAAGCTGCACTTCAAAAACAAACACGACTATCGCTTGGAAACCGCGCTGGGCATATTGGATCGCTATGGCGTAACGGAAGGAAGTTTAGAAGAAAAGAATCTTGAGATTCGCGGCGCGTTGCCGGAGCATTTGACGGACGAGGATTTTCTCAACAAAAAGCTTTTGCGCGAACAGAAAAAACTCTACGCGCTCGTGCAATACGTGAAGACTGAGGGCTGCCGCAAAGCATTCATCCACGAATATTTCGGCCTGCCGCGCGCAGAGCATTGCGGCGCGTGCGATCGCTGTGCAGCGCTTTGAGCGCGACTTCATGCGCAGCAGGACTGCTGCGGCACCTGCTCACCCAAACCTCGCCTTCGTAAGCTGCATCACCGCCTGCGTGAGGGGGTCGAGCAAATCTTGCGGGCAATTGACTTCGCGCAGGAGGTGTTTGATCTTGCGGCGCATCTCGCGTTGCCAATCTTCTTTCAGCGTCCAATCCACCATCTTCGTATCCGGTTCGAGCGCGGCGAGCAAGCGCGCGGCCAACTCTTCATAACGGCGATGCTCACTCTCCGGCGGCGCAAGATAACGCACGAGCACGCGCCAATAGGTTTGCGCTTCCGGCGAGAGTTGCGCTTCCGCATCCAGCGCGAGGCCGCCCTGCCGCAAACGCAAAGCCTCTTCGCGCAAACGCAGCAATGCGGCTTCGTCGTCAATTTGTTTTTGCTGCCGCTGCACCGTGACCTTCGTCACGCGCTGTTGCAAGGCTTGATAGAAAACCGGATCCCGCTCCACATTCTGCCGCACTTCTTCCATGAGCGCATATTGCAAGCGCAACACTTGGGCTTGCCGCGAACTGAGCGCTTCCAACTCCGACATAAAATCAGCGGACGTAATCCCCGCGGCCTCGCGCACGCGCCGCGCGCCATACGTGTGCGCGGCATTCTCCAACATCCGCCGCACCTTCGCACTGGCTTGGGCTTCGTGCAAGGTTTTATCAAAATAAAACGACGCGGCCTCTTGCCGCACGCGATCAAACCATAAAGCCTCTTGCAGCAAACCGTGCTCGGCGTGAAGGGACGGAAGCAATTGATCCAACGCCTTCGCATAGCCTTGCCACGTGCGATGAAACGCGCGCCGCGGCTCTGCCGGCTCCAACGCAAAGAGCCACGCTTCGAAATTGTCTTCATGCGGGTATGCGTTAAAAATCGCGCGCAGTTCCCGGCGCCACAAGCGCAATTCTTCAAACGCGTTTTCAGCAAAACGCGGAGTGAGCACTGGCTCGGTTTGCTGAAAAGCGAAGCGCTGCAACTCCTCGTCTAAAAATTTTGATACGCCAAAATAATCCACCAGCAAACCAAAGTGTTTCTGGCCGCTGCCGGGCATTTGCGTCAGGGCGAGCGCGCGCAGCAATTCATAGCCGCGCAACTCGCGGTCGAGATAAACAGCTTGCACCTGGGGCGTGCGCAAATCCTCGCGCAGCGACTCGCTGAGAATCACCAACGCCAGCTCGTCTTTGAGATCGTGCCAACGCTGCACGATTTTTTCGTGGTCCTCGAAACGGCGATAAAGCGCGATGAACTCGCGCTC
>CAYNDW010000661.1:0-4125 GCA_964395375.1 uncultured Cytophagia bacterium | reverse complement strand
GCCCCCTCTGGACTCCCCCCAGAGAGCAGAGCTTCAGAGCAACAGAGTCCAGAGCGTTCAGAGTTCAGAGTAATGGGAGCGCCGCGACACGAAAACCGAGATCGTAGTTCCGGCAGTCCGGGTCGGAGTAGTCGCGATAAGCGCACCGCACGCCCCCATCATCGGAGGGGAACGCGCCGCCCCGCAACACACGCGCGCTATCTTGTGACGCAGAAAGTTCTTCTCGCGCTCTACGTTTTTCCTGCGCCTCTGGATAGGGATAATCTCCCCGCAAGCTGCGCGTCCATTCCCGCACATTGCCGCTCATGTCTTCACAACCATACGGACTCGCGCCAAGCGGAAAGCAACCCATTGCGGAAGTGCTATTGATATTCGTCTTATCATAATTCGCGCGGCTTCGATCGATCTTGTCGTTCCAAGGATAAATGCGGCCATCCGCGCCGCGCGCGGCTTTCTCCCATTCCGCTTCGCTCGGCAAAATGATGCGCCAAGCTTTTTGTTTGATCAAGCTCGCCAAAGGCTCGGGCGTATGTGGCCACGCGCGCAAACGTTCGGTCAGCCATTCGCAATAGGCAAGAGCATCGTACCATGTGACATGCACCACCGGATGATTGGGCACGCCTTGCAAGCTCTCTTCATGCTCCGGGCGACGACCGCTCTCCTCGACAAAAACACGAAACTGCGCGACGGTAACGGGATAACGGCTCAAGTAAAACGTGGGCAGCGTGAGTTCGTGCTGCGGCAACTCGTCATTAAGAGCCTCGCGATCAACTTTTTTGTTGCTGCCCAAAAGAAACTTGCCGCCGGGAATTTCAATGAAGCCGAGCATCGGTTCATCGGGCAAATACCAAGCATCCGCGCGAAAGCGGGGATCACCGAGTCGGCCAAGCACGTCGCCCGCGCGCGCACGTTCAACCGGTGGCAAAGCGCTGTGGCGCAGCAAGGCCACCAAACGTTGGCGCACGTCATGAAGCAAGCGTTTGCCGAGATTGCCCTCGTTCACACGCGGCAATCCCATTTCCAACAACACTTCGCCGGCAAACGACCCCTTGCGCCACGCCGCTTCATCATCAATCAATTCTTGCGGACAAAGCTCGCCGACCAATGCCAAAGGCCGGTCGCTTTCGCCGTTCACGTTCACGAGACGGCCCACGGCCAAGAGAATGGCTTCGCGCCAGTACGGCTTGGCGGTGAAAAGCAACATGGCTTGTTGCGCAAACTTCTCTTGCGTGGAAAGCTGCGCGCCCGCGAGATATTCTTGAAACGTGCGATGCGGAAAGGTATACACTTCGCGCTCGCGTTCGAGCAACAAACCCGCGCGCAGCTTGAGCGCCTCGATCATGTGGCGCGCCCAATCGCGGCTATTTTGCGGATGCAGCTCGGCCAAAGCTTTTTCCAAACGCAACTCGCCGATATCCGCCAAAGCTTTGCCTTCGTTCGCGCCGCCTTCGTCATGCGCGCTAAAAGCCAAACGCCAGAGCGCGCGCTTCAAATCCACGTCGCTGCGTCCCGCTTCTTGCAGCAATCGCCGCAATGTCGGCGCTTCATTATCACCCTCATTCTTAAGCTGCTCCCAACGCCACAGCAGCATATCGACCGTTTCTTCATAAAGCAAAACGCGGCTATCGGGCAAGCGACCTTTGTGCGTATGCACCAGCGCCATCACGGTGAGCAACAGCGGATTGGGCGCGAGGCGTTTCAAGTCCGGGCGCTGCAAAGAAGCTTGCAGCCGTTGCGCGAGCGTTTCAGCTTCTTGCGCTTTCACCAAACCCACGCGCCCCAATTCCGCATACCACGCTTTGATGAACGCGAAAATTTTTTCTTTAGCAAGCGGTGCCAGTTCAAACGCGGGTACCCCGGGCAGTTGCCAAGCCGGGTCTTGATAAGAAAGCGTGCGGCAGGTGACGAGCACGCGCGCGGTCGCATAGCGTCGCGCGAAAGCCGTAATCGCCTCGCGCATGAGCTTGCGTTGCGCGTCGCTGGGAATTTCATCGAGGCCGTCGAGCAGCACGAGCGCCTGGCCTTGTTCAAGTTTGTGGTGCAGCGCTTCTTTCACGAACGAAAGATTTTGCGCGGCGAGGCGTTCACAAATGAAATCCCACAGCAATCGCGGCTCGGCTTTTTTAATCGCGCTCGGCAACCAACGCGCAAAGTCGCGCAGCACGACCATCACGGGCACAAGGTCAGTTTCTTTTTCCGGCCAATTCGAAAGACGCGCGAGCCACTTGCTTTCCGGTTCGCATTGCTGCGCGGCCAAACAGAGCGCGAGAAAATTGAAGAAGGTGGATTTGCCCGAGCCGGGGTCGCCCGTAATCACGAGCCGGCGATTTTGAATCGTGGCTTCGAGCACACCGAGCGGGCGCGTCTTTTCTTCCTCACCGCGTTGGGGCTTCGGGCTTTTGCTTTTTTTGTTTTGATCAAGCAAAGCCTCGACGTGAGTGGTCGTATCCAAATTCACATAAACCTGCGCGAGCTCCAAACGCTGCTGCCCGCTCGTGGGATCGCTCGCGCCGACATCGATGCCACGAAGAGGAAGATGGCGGCAAGTATCGCGTAGCACGCGGCAATAAATTTTCAAAGCGGTTTCGGGGTCTTGCGGCGTTGGGCCATAATAAACGTTGCCCTGCACCGTGCCGAAATTGTGCGTGGTAATTTTATCCCGACCGACTACGTCGCCCTCAATATGAACCGTGCCGCCGCTTACGTTCACACCGCCAGTCATATCGCCGCCCACAATCACACTGTTCAAAACGTTTTCATACTTCTGCACATTGCCCAAGGCTTGCAACTCGCTGCGCAACGTGTCCACGAACCATTGGCGCTGCGCTTCGGGCAATTCTTCGTGCGCGAGCTTGATCGCTTCGAGTTTGGAAAGGAGCGCATCGACTTCTTCGCGCAATGCCGGCTCTTGCATCACGCGCGCATTCAACTCGCGCGCAACTTCGTCTTCATCGCGCCATTTTTGAATGCCGTTCGCCAACAAGTTCGTGGCCACGCTTGAGAGCATTTGCCCGAACGCGAACAACGCGGCATTGTCGCCTTGCTGAAACGCGGCAATCACCGGCCACAAAGCCGTAGCCGCGAGGCCGCCATAGAGCGAATCGATTTTGCGCTCGATGATGCGCTGCTTCCAGCTCGCGAGGCCGGATTTGAATTGCGCGCGCCAGGTGTCGAGGGAGAAGGGCATGGGTTAAGCCGATGAGAGAATCAAAGTCAGAATAAAGTTCTGAAAGTTTTTTATCGCCACCGGATAGATTACTGTTCGTAGCGCAAAACAGGTTACACTTCGGACCTCTAACGCTGTCATTCAGAAGGAATCTTTTTGAGCACTCGACAGTGTGTCTCCAGCGAGTGAAAAGATTCCTCCTGAATGACAGCAACGAGGCGTTCGTAGTAGCGCCTTCAGGCGCACACCCTAATGAGCAATCGGCTCCTAAAGGAGCTACTACGAACGGTTCTTCTCACTTCATCCGCGCCGCCATCTCTTGCATCATGTCGATTTCAGAGATGCCTTGCCAGCAATGGCCTTCGCCGGGCGCGAAGAACAAACGCGCGTCGGATTTCGGGTTTTGTGTGTCCTGCAAAAATTTTTCGAGCAGGCGCATGGCGTTGTTGAGATAAAAATTATCCATGTCGCCCATCCAAATGTGCAGCTTGCCTTGGAGCTTGGCCCGAGCACGGGCCAACTCTTTTCGAGCTTCTCGCGCAGATCATAGGGCCGCCATGTCTCCGCGATTTTGTGATCGATCTTGCCCGTCTGCGAATCCCAAATCGCCGCAGGCCGGCCGTTGTTTGCGCGAGGGCCAGACACTGCATTCCACGCGCCCCATTGCCCGCCGGAAGTGACGAACGTGTTGCCGCGGCCGAGCACGCGCTCCATCATGATCTCGCGGCGAATGGAGAAGCGCGGCTCGCCGTCGGTGTCGCGCATGCTCGGGCGTTCGTAGCCGTGTTCATTCACAAACGCATTGTCATCGGAATAAACATTCACAAGCTGAAAGTAGCGGAAGTCCACGCCATCGGCGCAGAACGACCACGCGCCGTTGAAGAAGTCGGGATAAAAAATTTGCAGCGCGAGCGCGACCCAACCGCCGGTGGAGCCGCCTTCGAGAAAGCGCGACTCCG
>CAYNDW010000660.1:0-4125 GCA_964395375.1 uncultured Cytophagia bacterium | reverse complement strand
CCATCGCCAGGGCGCCGTTTCGAGCTTCGATCGTTTCGAAGCCGTGGCGTTGCAGCAAACGAATAATATCGCGGCGACGATAGATGCGCGCCTTAGCCCAGCGGCGATGAATGAAGTGCGGCAGCCACGAGAAGAACGGCACGCGATTCCACGGCAAGAGCGGCAAGTGCGCGCCGTGCGTTTCGAAGATCCAGCCTTTGTTGGGCACGGAGAAAATGATTTCGCCATTGGGTTTGAGCACGCGCCGAATCTCGCGCAGCGCCACGGCCTCGTCGGGCACGTGTTCGAGCACTTCGAAACTGAGCACGAGGTCGATGCTCCCTTCGGCCAGAGGCAAATGCGCGCCGTCATAGCGCAACGGTTGAATATTCCGGATGCCGGCTTCTTTTATTCTAGCTCCGAAAGCTTTTAAATCAGCCGCGTCAATATCCACCGCGATGATCTTGCAACCGGTCTCGACAAATTCAATCGTCTGCGCGCCATTGCCGCAACCAAAGTCGAGCACGGTTTTATTTTCAAAAGCAACAAGCTGCCGCGCCAAACGAAAACGCCGCTGCACAAGCTCCTGCCCATAAGCCGCGGGCTTCCCACGCGCGATCATTGACTGGCTCTCCCAAACTCCATCATCTCAAGCTCCGTGGCCTATGCTTCTTTCAGTAAAAAATAGTTTTGCCCACGAAACACGCGAAAATAATTTTCGTGTGGTTCGCGTGTTTCGTGGGCAGAATTGTCTGCGAAGAGATTTTCACTCCATCACTCCATCACTGCAAAACTCCATCACTCCAACAATTCAAGCGCCTTAGCGCAAGCACGTGAGTTGCCGTCCGCCATCGACGTTCAACGTGACGCCCGTGATCCAGCCGGCGCGCTCGGAAGCGAGAAAGAGTATGGCCTCCGCAACTTCTTCCGGCGTGCCCACGCGTCCCATCGGGTGCGTGGTTTTGCTGTGTTCCAAAAACGCGGCGTACTTGGTTTCGTCCATGCCGCTGCGGCGATGCAAATTGGTCACAACGACGCCGGGATTGACGGCATTCACCCGCACGCCCGAGGCCGCCAAATCCAACGCGGCGCAACGCGTGAGTTGATCCACCGCGGCTTTGCTCACGCAATAGGCGAGCACATTCGGAAACGAGCGCGTGCCCGCCACACTCGATAAGTTCACGATGTTGCCTTGGTTCTTTTGCAAATGCGGCACGGCGGCTTGCATGACATGAAAAACGGAATTGAGATTCACGTTCATCATGTCCTCCCAAGCTTCCGGCGCCGTGCTCGAAATGGAACCCATGCTAATAATGCCCGCGGCATTGACGAGAATATCTAACCCACCGAAATGCGCGACGGTTTGCGCGACGGCTTGCCGGCATTGTTCGGGTTGCGCCACGTCGGCGAGCACGAGCAAACTTTCGCCGCCATGTTGCGCGATTTCATTTTGCACGGCCAATAACGCGTCGCGCTTTCTTCCAACCAGCGCGACATGCGCATGTTCTTGCGCAAAGCGCAATGCCGTGGCGCGGCCGATGCCGCTGGAAGCGCCGGTGAGGAGGGCGATTTTATTTTGCAAGGACATGCAAGATAACCTTTCTTTGGTGAGGAGGCTTGTCGTTGCTCCTGCAGGAGCGCGTTGATTAAGAGCTGCGCCGGAAGGCGCTCCTACGAGCGAGCGCGCCGAACATACCAAATCACCTGCGAAGAAGCAAGCTTGCTTCGTATTACGGGCGACACTATCTTGCTGCAACCAATTGAGAAGAATTATGCCCAAACGAATTCGTTATATTCCTTTTGTGCCGCATGACGCGCGCGCGGCATGGCAGTATTGGAGCGCGCCCCTGCTCACTTTTTTCGCGCTGGTGTTGTTTGACGTGCTCCTCGGCGGCGCGATTGCCGCGTTGCTGCAACTCGAAGGTTTCACCGCGATTGATCAACGGATCAATGAAGTTTATCAGCTCGGGTATGCGCTCGTCATCGCGGCGACGCTCGCCTGGCTCTATTCGCGGACGCGGCGTTGGGCGCACATTCTCGCGCTCGGCGTGCTCTTGGTGGGTTATGTCGAAGACACGTTGTTTTATGTGTTGATTCCATTTTGCAATCCACTGATTGCGCTGATCTCAAAAGGCGCAACGTATCAAGTGCAAGGCGGAGAATTTTTTCCGGCGAGTATTTCCGGGTGGACCGGTTGGGCGAGCCGGCGCATACTAGGGCAAAACGCAGCGCTTACGATGGAACATATCGGGCTGATCAATCTCGCGGCGGTGGCGTTTGCAATTATGTTATTGTGGTGGGGAAGAAGAAAAAACGGCTCTCGAAAACTCTAGGCGCAAGCCTCCGAGAGCCGGACGAGACACAGCTAAAACTGCGGTTGGATGTAAACATCCATCGGGAAATAACGCTTGTAAACAAGGTCGGTCAGGCAGATGGCTTCTTCCTGATAGGGATTGATATACCGTTCGCTAAAATACTCCTTCATCGCTTGATGCGCTTCGCCCCATTCCGGGATGACATCAAGCTCGGCGATAAAGCCGTCGAACGCACTGCCGTTTCCGGCAAAGAGTTTTTTCACGAATCGTTGCCGGTGTTGCCTGGAGATCATTGGTTGCAGGCTTTGCAGCGTGTTCGTCTCGCGGCTCACGCGCGCGTGCAAATCAATGGTGAAATTTTGAGCGTCGTCGATTGGCCGTATGGGCATGGATGAAATTCCTCTCTTATCCTCGACAAGATTTTCTTCCCTGCATTGGCATGTGCTCACTTCATGCTTAAAGTGGTGCAAACTCCGCAAATCGGCGCGGAGTAAAAATATGTGAGGTGAAAGTTTGACGTTGCGCTGTTGGACGGCGAAACGTCCCGGCGGGATTTGCCGCTCCCGGTGTCCCCACCTTCGCACTAGGGATGAGTAGGACACCAGAGAGAGCGTGTGTGTTCCGGACTGGGCCGGCATGCTAACGTTATGAGGTGTTTGGCGGCCGGGCTTATTTAGAGCCGTAATTCGTCTACCCCAAAAAAGAAACCACCTCCTGAGGGAATGACGAGGAGGTGGTTTGAAGTTTATAACTGAACGCGGCTTCGGCGTCTAGGTGGAAGGGCTTTATGCCGCACCCGCACGGAACCTAGCAAAACACGGTCTTTCATATACCCGCGCGCAAAAATATTTGCGGAAAAATATTACCCCGCCTTTCTATTACAACTCAAACGCAAGAAACAAACTGCCCGCGCGACGCACCACTTGCAGCAGAACATTGTCGCCGCGTTTCAACCCGCGCACAAGTTGGTTGAATTCGCTCACACTTTGCAGACGTTGGCGATTCACGGAGCGAATCACGTCGCCTTCGCGCAAGCCCGCGCGATAGGCCGCGCTCGCTTGCTCGACGTCCGTGACGATCACGCCTTTGCTATCAGGTTCAAGATCATAGCGCTGCGCCAAACTGCTCGTCAACGTGGCTACCGAAAATTGCAGCTCCGCGCCCGATTCACTCTCCTGAGGTGAAGCCTCGGGATCGCTGCCCTGCGGCGGCAATTCTGCGAGCGTGACGCGCACCGTCTTCGTCTTTCCGTCATGCAAAACTTGCAACTCAATCGTCGCGCCCGGCGCTTTAGATGAAATTTCGCCGCGCAGATGATTGCTGTTTTTGATCTTTTGACCGTTGAGGCTGAGAATCACGTCGCCCTCTTCCACGCCGGCCTTGTCCGCGGGCGTGTTGCGATACACGCGCGAGACCAACGCGCCCGCGGTGTTCTCCAGCTCCAAGCTCTTCGCAATCTTCTCATCGATCTCTTGCAATTGCACGCCGAGAAAACCGCGCACCACCTTGCCGTGCGAGATGAGCGACTCCATCACGTTGCGCGCCATGTTGATCGGCACCGCGAACCCGATGCCTTGAAAGCCGCCGTTGCGGCTCGCGATCGCGGTGTTGATGCCCACCAGCTCGCCGTCGAGATTCACCAGCGCGCCGCCGGAGTTGCCGGGATTGATGGCCGCGTCGGTTTGAATAAAATCCTCATACTCCGCCAGGCCCACTTCCGAGCGGCCCTTCGCGCTCACGATGCCTTGCGTCACCGTATGCGCGAGGTCGGCGCTCAACGGGCTGCCGATCGCGAGCACCCATTCGCCGACGCGCAATTGATCGCTGTTGC
>CAYNDW010000659.1:0-4140 GCA_964395375.1 uncultured Cytophagia bacterium | reverse complement strand
AAAATTCGGCAGGGCGTCACTACGGAAGTGCTCGGACAAGACGGCGGGTCCATGGCGCCGTTGAACGAGAAGATGACGATGGCGCTTGTGGATAGATTGAAAGAACGCTTCGGCTTAGAAGTCGCGTGGCGCGATTTCGCGGGCTACTATCGCAATCTCAATGAGCGCGGATTGATCACCAATGCCCTCAGCATGGTGGGCCAAGGCACGCTGCGTGAAATCGTGGTCGGCGAAGATGATCGCCCCGCGACTGCAAGTGAGATTGAAAAGATGAAGCAACTCGCGCAAGAAGCTTTTGCGCAGGGCGCATATGGCATTTCTTCCGGCTTGGAATATACGCCGGGAAGTTTTGCGACGACGGAGGAAATTATCGAAGTGTGCCGCAGCATGAACGGCCGCGGCATTTATTCCACGCACATGCGCAATGAAGACGACACGCTGCTCGAAGCCAGCGACGAGGCCATTCGCATCGCGCGCGAGGCCGGAGTCGCGCTCAACATTTCGCACATCAAAGCTTCGGGCCAGGGCAATTGGCACAAGCAGGCCGAGATGCTCGCGAAGCTGGAAGCGGCGCGCGCGAGCGGCATGCAAGTGACGTGCGACCGCTATCCGTATGTTGCTTACAACACCGGACTCTCTTCGCTCTTTCCACTATGGAGCCGCGACGGCGGCGCGGAAAAATTCGTCGCGCGTTTGCAAGACACTTCTTTGCAAGAAAAGCTGCGCGCGGAAGCTTGGCACGAAGTTAAAAAGATCGGCGGCTGGCGCTCGGTGATGATTTCAAGTTTGACCAAGCATCCTCGTCGCGGCGAGTTGGAAGGCAAAACTTTTGAAGAGATTGCCGCGACGGGCGTTGATCCGATGCGCACGTTGTTCGAGTTGATCATTGCCGAAGAAGGCGGCGGCAACATGATCGGCTTTGCGATGAGCGAAGAAGATACGGCGGCGTTGTTAGCGCATCCGCATTGTATGCCCGCGAGTGATGGTTCCGCTTTGAGCGTCGAAGGTCGTTTACGTCGCGGCAATCCGCATCCGCGCTCGTTTGGAACGTTCCCGCGCGTGCTCGGCAAGTATGTGCGCGAAGATAAAATCATGACGCTCGCCGAAGCCGTGCGCAAAATGTCGGCGCTGCCCGCGGACACGCTCGGCTTGAAGGATCGAGGTTATTTGCGTTCGGGCTATTGGGCCGACGTTGTCGTGTTTGATCCAAACACAGTGGCTGATCGCGCGACGTGGGCTGCGCCGTTTCAATATCCGGCAGGCATTCCTTACGTTCTCGTGAATGGCGAATTGGTTTTGGCGCAAGACAAACTCACGGGTAAGCTCGCGGGCAAAGTTTTGCGCGCGCCGTTTTCAGCATGAGGCGGAGGGTGTGGGTAAAGAAGAACCTTGAAGTATTCGCATCTTGTTTGCGCATGCGCATGAAGCGAAACAGCGTTTCGCAGGCAATTGCGTTCCCAAACGGAGTTTGGGAACGAGAGCGCATGGCTTTTAGCCATCTTTAGATGGCTTTCATCTCCTAGTCTGAGGCTTCAGCCTCAGGCTAGACGCCAATGTTGACTTTCAAAAGCCCGTTTTCTATCTTGCCGCCCTTCAAGGACGAAATCAACTGTGGTTCAACCTCTCGGGCTTTTAAAAAAGGATCATGCAATGCAAAAGATGTTAGTCACCGGCGGAGCCGGTTTTATCGGCAGCAATTTTATTCGCCTCCTGCTGCGGAAGTACGATCACCTTCATATCACCAATCTCGACAAACTCACCTACGCCGGCAATCTCGAAAATCTGCGCGACCTGAAAGGCAATGCGAATTATCATTTCGTGAAGGGCGACATTTGCGACGGCGCGCTCGTGAACGAGTTGATGGAAGGCATGGACGTAGTCGTGAACTTCGCCGCGGAGAGCCACGTGGACCGCTCCATCAGCGGGCCGGATGCGTTCATTCGCACCGACGTGTTCGGCGCATTTACGCTGCTCGAAGCCGCGCGCCGCTGCGAGGTGAAAAAGTTCGTTCAGATTTCCACGGACGAAGTCTACGGCAGCACCACCGGCGTGGGCTTCAAAGAGACCGATGCGCTCATGCCCTCGAGTCCGTATTCCGCTTCGAAAGCCGGCGCCGATCGTTTGGCGTTCTCATACTTCGTCACGTACAATCTCCCCGTCATTCTCACGCGCTGCTCGAACAACTTCGGGCCGTATCAATATCCTGAAAAACTCATTTCGCTGTTCGTCACCAACGCGCTGGAAGACAAGCCGCTGCCGATTTACGGCGACGGCCAATACGTGCGCGATTGGATTCACGTGGAAGATCATTGCGCAGCGATTGATTTCGTGTTGCAGCACGGCGTTGACGGCGAGGCTTACAACATCGGCGGCGGCAACGAGCGCACGAATCTCGAGATCACGGATTTTATTCTCTCCTATCTCAACAAGCCGCACACGTTGAAGACCTACGTGAAAGATCGCCCCGGCCATGATCGCCGTTATTCGCTCGATTGCAGCAAGCTCGTTGCGCTGGGTTGGAAACCAAAGTTCGAACTCGAATCCGCTTTGCAGAACACAATCGATTGGTATCGCGAGAACCGTTGGTGGTGGGAGAAATTGAAGAGCGGCGAGTATTTGGAGTTTTATAAGAAGCACTATGGCCGCGCGCTGTAGCTTCTCGCGCAAGCGTAGTCCCCGCCCCTTGTGGGCGGCTGGTGGAGAAAACAATTGGCACATGCCTCAGTGCCCCACAAGGGGGCAGGGCTACGACTTCATCGAATGGAATCAATTAACCTTATATCTCGCCGGGCTCCCGTGTTTATCAACAATAGTAGCCGGGGGTCAGGACGACAACTTTTATTTGTAGGAAGGATAGCACCTATGACGCTGCAACAAAAGATCGACAATGGTAGCGCGAAGATTTGTGTAATCGGTCTCGGCTATGTCGGCCTTCCGCTGGCGGTGGAATATGCCGGCGCCGGGTTTGAAGTGTTGGGTCTCGACGTCGATGGCCGCAAAATCGCGAAGCTCAATCGCGGAGACAATTATATCGACGACGTGGATAGCGACAAACTGCGCGAAATGGTAAAGGCCGGAAAGCTTTCCGGCGCGAGCGATTATAAAGATATCAGCGCGCAAGACATCATCTTCATATGCGTGCCCACGCCGTTCACGGACAATAAAGAGCCGGACGTTTCTTACATCGAGCACTCGGCGAAGGGCATTGCGACCGGCTTGCGGCGCGGCCAGTTGATCATTCTGAAATCCACGACCTATCCCGAAACCACGGAGAAAGTCGTGCAACCCATTCTTGAAGCGCAGAAGCTGAAAGTGGGAAAGGATTTTCATTTGGCCTTTTCGCCCGAACGCATCGATCCGGGAAATCAACGCTTCACCACCGCAACGACGCCCGTTGTTGTGGGCGGCGTCACGAAGAAATGCACGAAGCTCGCCGCTGACATTATACGCAAAGTCGTGGTGGAAGTAAAAGAGCTTTCGAATCCCAAAGCCGCGGAAATGACGAAGCTGCTCGAAAATATTTTTCGCTCGGTGAATATCGCGCTGGTGAATGAGTTGGCGCAATTGTGCGACCGCATGGAAGGCGTGGATATTTGGGAAGTGGTCGAAGCGGCCGCGACCAAGCCGTTCGGCTTCATGCCGTTCCGCCCCGGCCCGGGCATTGGCGGCCATTGCATTCTGGTTGATCCGTATTACTTGAGTTGGAAAGCGCGTGAGTATGATTTTCACACGAGCTTCATCGAGCTGGCGGCGCAGACCAACGAGAACATGCCGTATTACGTTTTGGATTTGATCATTCGCTCGCTCTCGCATCACGGCGTGGCCATTCGTGACGCAAAGATTCTCATGCTCGGCGCGGCGTTCAAAAAGAACGTCGATGACGTGCGCAACTCGCCGGCGATCAAGTTGATGGAGTTGCTTTATAATCGCGGCGGCCGCAAGACGGAGTACAACGATCCGTGGGTGCCCTCGCTGCGCGTGAACGGCAAGACCTACAAATCCAAAAAGCTCACGCCGCAATTGCTCCGCGATTCGGATTGCGTGATCATTGCAACGGAGCACGATGCCTATGATTTTCAGGAGATCGTGACGCACGCGAAGCTGATCGTGGATACGCGCAACGCGACGAAAAACGCGACC
>CAYNDW010000658.1:0-4150 GCA_964395375.1 uncultured Cytophagia bacterium | reverse complement strand
CGTCCTTGAGCTTCGGCGCGGCGTGGCCGTGATGGGCAACAAAGTGAAAGAGCTGCTCTTCGGGGTAAGCGAGGCCATCGGCAAAATTATTTACGTCGGGCAAACGCCCTTCACGGTGATCGGCGTGATGCAGAAGAAGACGCAGAACTCTTCTTACAATACGCGCGATCAAGACCGCATCTTCATTCCCGCCTCGACGTTTTCTTCCGTGTTCGGCGTGCTCAAGTTGAGCAACATGATTTATGTGCCGCACGATCCTACGCAATCCGACGAGGTGAAGAAGCGCGTGCGTGAAGTGATGGGCAAGCGCTATAAATTTGATCCCGAGGACAATGACGCGATTTGGATTTGGGACACGGCCGAGGCGGACAAATTCATGTTCTACTTTTTTCTCGCGTTCAACATTTTTTTGGGATTGATCGGCAGCTTCACGCTCGCAGTGGGCGGCATCGGCGTGGCGAACATCATGTACGTCGTCGTGCAAGAGCGCGTGAAAGAGATCGGCATCAAACGCTCCGTGGGCGCGAAGAAGACGCACATCATGTTTCAATTTTTCATGGAAACGTTTTTCATCATTGCGCTCGGCGCGAGCATTGGCTTCACGCTTGCGTTCGGCATCATTCAGCTTTTGCAATTCATTCCGATCAAAGATTTTGTCGGCACGCCGGAGTTGTCGCTCGAAGTGTCGGCGATCACCGTGCTCGTGCTCGCCCTCATCGGCCTCGCCGCGGGCCTCATGCCCGCGCGCCGCGCGGCGAATCTCAATGTCGTCGAATGTTTGAAGACGTGACGCTCTCGGAGTGATGGAGTTGTGGATTGAGGGATGATTGGGCTTGGCCTTTCTGATTGAGCAAGCAGCCCTCGCAAAATGTCATTCAGAAGGAATCTTTTTAAGCACTGGAATGAATCTCCAGCGAGTAAAAAGATTCCTTCTGAATGACAGGACCACGGGCGCGCTTCTCGTTACCGAATTGGATCGTCAAGTTTCATCAGAATGACATCGCAGAGGGAGATTCGTTTGAATGCGCCCTCTCTGCCTTTCCACCAATCCAACACTCCAAAAATCCAACTATCCAACCATCCAAGCGACTTTACTATGTGGCTCGAACTCCTCAAAGAATTTTTCCAGGATTTAAAAGCCCAGCGCACGCGCGCGATTTTGACCATCGTGGCGATTGCGTGGGGCACGCTTTCCGTCGTGCTGCTGCTCGCTTTCGGAGAAGGCTTGAGCACGCAAATGCAGAACGGCTTGCTCAATGCCGGCAATCGCATTATGATTGTTTATGGCGGTGAAACTTCGAAAGTCTTCGAAGGCTTGCCCAAAGGCCGGCGCATTCGTTTGAATGAAGAAGACGTGGATTTGCTGCGCCGCGGCCTGCCGCAAATCGACATGATCAGCCCGCAATATCGCGAAACGGTTTCGCTCACGTATAAAAAATTCACCACGCGCGAAGAGTGCGAAGGCGTGAATCCCGATTTCGAAGAGATGCGGCGCATGTATCCGCTCGCGGGCGGGAGGTTTTTCAATTCCGTTGACGTCGAAGAGCAACGCCGGGTGCTCTTTCTCGGTTCGAAAGTGGCGGAAGAAATATTTGGGCAAGAAGAGCCGATCGGCAAAACCGTGATGGTGGATCAAGTGCCGTTCACGGTGGTGGGCGTCATGCAGAAAAAAATTCAAACGAGTATGAACAACGGCCCGGACACGCGCCGCGCCGTGATTCCATATAGCACGTTTCGCACGAAGTACGGCTATCGCTACGTGAACTCGATCGTCATTCGTCCGAAGGATCCGAATCAACAAGAAGCGTTGAAAGCGGAAATGTATCGCGTGCTTGGCCGCAAGTACGACTTCGATCCTTCGGATGAGCGCGCGCTCGGGGTGTGGGATTTCATCGAGAATGAAAAGATGGGCGAGAAAATTTCGATGGGCATTTCGATCTTCCTCGGCAGCGTCGGCTTTCTCACGTTGCTCATTGCGGGCGTGGGCGTGGCGAACATCATGTACATCGTGGTGAAAGAGCGCACGCGCGAGATCGGCATCAAACGCGCGGTGGGCGCGCCGCGCCGCTATATACTCGCGCAATTTATTTTCGAAGCGCTGCTCATTGCCTTCATCGGCGGCGCAATCGGCATCTTGATTTCCGGCGCGATCATTGGCGGCGTGCGCCTCATTCCCTCCGACGACGGCCCCATGCAATTCCTCGGCAAGCCGATTCTTTCGCAAAGCATTATGCTCTTGACCGCCGGCATTCTCTCGATCATCGGTTTGCTCGCCGGCTTCTTCCCCGCGCGCAAGGCGGCGATGATCGATCCGGTGGAGGCGTTGCGGTATGAATAGCGAGGAAATCCCATATTGCTTTTCGAGATGCGCTAGCGTATTTTCGGGCAACGAGTAAAAAGAAATTGCAAAGGAGATCGACGCCATGGCTGAAAATGATTTCTACATTGACGAGCGCGAGATGACGCTTGAAGAGGTTCGAGACGTACTCGCAAGCTATGAACGCAAGTATGGCATGACCTCGCAGGAATTTTCGGAGAAATGGAAAAGAGGAGAAACTTACCTTGTTGCCGAGTCAGTGGATTGGATCGGCCTGTATCAGGCTTTTTCCGCTCTACATCAAAATGGTGAAAACCCGAGCAGCGCTCCACGAAAAGCGAGTCCAACAACTACGGAGAAATCCACCATGACAGAGACTACCCTCCACCTCGACGAGCACGATATGACGTCGGAGGAAGTGAAAGACATACTCGTACAATTTGAGCGCAAGTATGGAATGACTTCAAAACAATTCGCAGAGAAGTGGCAAAGAGGCGAGACGCATTCGGTAGCGGAGTCGGTGCCATGGATCACGCTTTTCAAGTCTTATCGCGCGATGAATGGTTATGACAACAATCAGGGGTTGATTAAATGAAGCCGCCGGCCTATCCGGAATATAAAAGCAAACTACGAGCTTTGATCGTTGAGTATGGCCGGCGCGGCATCCTCACGGGCGAGACCCCTTTGCGATTTGTTCCGTCAGATAGGATTCCACCGCAAGAGGGCGGCGTCGTCCTCGCAATGAATCCGCAGTTGAATTTCCAAGATGGTGCAACGTTATCCGTGCTCGAAGAAGCGCGCATTGTGAATGACCAAGCGGTTTTGTTAAGATACTCCTACCACTACGAACGCCCCGGCGGCTACTTCTTCCGCTATGAACGTGAAGAATCTGATGATTTGATCCGCAAGCCGGAATATCACATGCACGTTTTTCTAAACCTGCCGCATTTCAACGCCCCGCCCGTCAACCTTGAAATCATCCTACAACTCATCGCCGCCAACTTCTACGCGCACGATCTCTATTCCAAGCAGATCGTGGGGCAGGAGATTCATTTGAGTGTTTGATCGAACGCCTCACATCGACAACGAGCCCTTGCGGAAATCCGTTTTGCCGAGATGGGCGTTGATCAAAACCGGATGGCCTGCGGCGGCGAGTTGGCGCGCTTGTGAGAGCACGGCTCCGGTTTGCTGCGGTTCGTTTAGCAATAATCCCTTTCCCCCAAAACCTTCGGCCACGCGATGATAATCCGTGTGCGCCAACACGGTTCCCACTTCATCTTTTAACATCTCCACTTGCTCGCGCGCGATTTGCGACCAGCACGCGTCATTGCCCACCACTGCGATGACTGGAATTTGATGCCGCACGAACGTGTCGAACTCCGCCAAGCTATAACCCGCGGAGCCATCGCCATAGATGAGCCACACTTCTTTTTCAGGATGAGAGAGCTTCGCGCCAAGCGCGAAACCCGCGCCCACGCCGAGCGTTCCGAACACGCCGGGATCAAGCCACGAGAGCGGAGCGCGCGGACTCACGATATACGAAGCGGTTGCCACGAAATCGCCGCCGTCGGCAATGATGATGCTTTGCTCCGGCAGCGCCGCTTCCATCTCGCGGCAAAGCTGCACGGGATTGAGCATGGCGTTCGGCGCATCGGCTTGTTGCGCAATTTCCTGCTCGCGTGTTTCATCACGCTCACGCAAGTGTTCGCGCCATGAGTGCCAACGCGGCGCGCTCGGAAGATTTTCCGCAAGGCCGCGCAAAAAATAACCCGCATCGCCGAGCACGCCGAGATTGGGCTTGCGATTTTTTTTGAGATCAATTGAACTGCGATT
>CAYNDW010000657.1:0-4154 GCA_964395375.1 uncultured Cytophagia bacterium | reverse complement strand
GGCCCATGCTGGCTTCCCAAACTGATGTTGATGAGAGCCGGCTTGCCGAGATGCCGCCCTTTTTCGAAGATATAATTGATGCCGTCCAAAATCACATAGCTATAATATTTGGTATTCACGATGATCAAGTTCGAAGCAATGGCGCTCCCGGAATAAGCCGCATCCGGAACGGGCAAAGTGATGTTTTGCGCCAGCGTCCCGGCGACGTGCGTGCCGTGCCCGTCCGTATCTTTTGAGGTGCATTGCCTTTGATCGATCTGCGCTTTGGTCCACTCCGTGCCGTAATCATAAAACGGATATTGCGGTGCGTTGCCGTTCGCAGTTTGATCCCACAGATAGAGAACACGCGAGCCGGAAGCGTTTTTAAACGCCCGGATGTTCTACATCGATGCCGGAGTCGATCACGCCGATGAGCACGTCCTTTCCGGTGTAGCCGGAAGCATATGCCGCCGGCGCGCCCATCTCTTTCGTTGCAAGATCGTTCAGTTGCCGGAGTCGCACCGTTCCCGCAACATAGGTGACGTGGGCGAGCGCGGAAATTTTCGGCAGGGTTTCGAGCGGCAAGAGCGCGGTCGCATACGGCCCGGCAACCGTGCGCAACACGCCGCCGTTTTGTGCCACAAACGAGAAGTCGCCGGAGCGGGTTTGCAAGATCACATTGATCATCGGTCGCCCGGCGCGCATCTCATATTTTAATCCGCTCTGCAATTTTTGCGGCCATGTGGCCGGCTCTTGTTGATAGGCCGTGAGCGCTTGCTTCAGCGAAAAATCAAGTTTGTTCTGCCCGTGCAGCGGTAGCACCGACGCCCAAAGCATCAGCGCAAAGGCGAGGAATCTTGACACCAGAGATCGCATAAAACGCTCCTTTCTTGAAATGAGGGTTCATGTTACTCAGCATTACCGGAGAGAATGAAGCCTCCCCAAAACCAGGGAGAGCTAAAGGGGCAAATGCTCCTTTCATTTTCACCATAATTTTTTTCATAGTGCGCAATCAGAGCGCTAACGGTCTTAAGTTGATCGGCATAGCTTGCCGCCTTTTCGTGCGAGCTTGAAGTTTTGTTGCGCGCAACAATGTTGTTCTCCAATTCATGCAGCCACAGAAGCAGCTGGGCCACGGTTAAATCGCGCACTTCAAGTTGTGCCCGCTTGAGCGCCGTGGCGCGTCCCATTTTTTCTTCTATGACATGCTTGTACCAGCGATACAAAAGCAGCGCGGTCGCGAGATCATCAACCTCCCAAAGACTGCTCACCACCGCGGGCGCGCCCGCATAAAGAAAAGCCGCGGGCAAACCCACATACTCATCGCTTTGATCCAACCGAATCATGCCGGTTTCACACGCGCTGAGCACCACGGCATAAGCACGAGGCACTTTCAGCGTTTTAAAAATTTCACGCGCGGTGAGGCTATCGCCCTCTGCCAACACGAGCCCGGCTGCCAGAGAGTCCTTGAGCAATGTTGCGCCCGTTCCATGCGTCGCCAAATGAATGAAGTCGTACTCCTGTGCCGCGTCGAGCAATGTCGCTCACTTCGCTTCGTACCGCGTCAATACTCGCGCCTCCGTGAACAACGCGGAGATTGCCGTGGCTTCGATCTCGGCAAAATTCAAGCTGCCGTCGGGATTGCCGAGCGCGAGCAGGTTGGTTTTCCCGCGTTGCGAGCGGTCCTTGTTGCGACAATAAGTGAGCATACGAAAGCTCGGCGCATAAGCGATTTCATAGCGGTCCAGCAGGCAACGATAAACGAGTGTGCTACTCGGCGTGTTGTTTTGTGAAAGAGCAAGTGGAAGCAAATGCAGCGGCAACAAATGCAAGCCGAGATGGGGCACAATGATGAGTCGGTGCGGTTGGAGATGGTCGAGCCGCGTTTGCAGTTTCTCCCACAGCAGGCCATATAATTTTTTCATGCTCGATTCTATATTCTCTTGCCAGAAATAAAGGTGCTGCTCTCCCGAAAGAAAACGGCCATACGGCCCGAGCCAATCTTCTTCAATAAAATTTTGTAAGCCGCTTTCCTTCAAGGTTGAAAGCTCGAGCACTTGCCACTCATCGGCGCTGACGAGAAAGACATTCGTCTTCTCCTCGGTCACAAAGAATTCGATCAATACGGTCTTTTCTTTATACCCCTCCAAATGTGCCTGCACGTCAGCAATTGCAAGCGAAGGCGCATGAAACACATGCGCAAACTCCGGCTCCTGCTTTTCGATCTCGCGCAAGTTCGCGGCTTGATCTGCATAAATCCGGTCGCGTTCCGCAAGCTGCTCCGCCAAATGCTGCGCGGGCTTTGGCGCAAGCCGTTCCTCGGGCGAAAACAGGCCCGCGAGCTGCGCTTCCAAATGCAACTGTTGCCTGCGCAACTCCACATATTTTTGCCTAGCCCCTTCCGACACTTTTTCGGAAGGCTGCAAATTGGCCTCGGCCATCATGCGCATAAGCGTATAGCCCTTGCCGCGCTCGGCATAGTTCAAGGCTTTGGCTTTATGCTCCTCCCATTGCAGGCAGAGATTGACCAGGTCGCGATAGACAAGAACTTTGCTTTCGCCAAACGAGCGACTGAAGTCATCCGTTCTGATTTCGCGGCGCACCGTTTCGAGCGCCGTGATTGCCGCTTGATAGTAGTCGTAGGCTTGCTGAAACTGTCGATATGCGTGGCGAGAGAGAGAGCCCAAATTATAATTCCACAAATAAACGTGATCGAGATCGCCGTTGCTTTTCGCATGAGCCAACGCGGCTTTATAGTTTTCCTCCGCTTCCTGCCATAAACGATTCGCTTGCTCCGGAAAGCGACGACTCAAAACTTGATACACATTCGCCAAGTTGCCGCGCCAGCGCGAGACGCATAAAACGTCTTGCAGCTTTTCGGATAGTCCTAAAGCCTGACGATAATAAGGCTCGGCCTCCACGACTCGACCTTGTTGATAAAGAATGTTGCCGAGATTGCCGACCGCATCGCTATAACCCAAGTCGTCTTGACACTCTTCAGCAATCGCGCGGCTTGCGAGGAAGTGCGTGTGCGCCAGTTCCAATTCTTCCAAATCGCGATACACAATGCCGAGGCTGCTGATGAGCCGGTTTTCCATCTTGCGATCGTGCCGAACGCGGGCAAGCCCCAAAGCTTGCGTGTAAAATTTGAGCGCCTGCTCGTGCCGGCCCAACTCGCGATACACATTGCCCAGGCTGGCATCGAGCAAGAGCAGGGTTGCCGGGTCTTGCTCGGCGTAGTTGGTTTTCAACTCACGTGCGATGTAAAAAATTTCCAAAGCTTTTTCCCGGTGGCCCGACACGGCATAGACGCGCGCGAGGTTGCCGAGACAATTGCGTTCTTCCTTTTTATCGTTTCGCTCGCGTGCATTCGCGAGCGCGCGGTCATAATATTCGAGCGCTTTGTCATACGGCCCGAGGTAACTATAGCTCAAGCCTATAAAGCCGAGCACCATGCCTTCGTGCCACTTGTTGCCAGAGCGCCGATGAAACGCCAAAGCACGCTCGTCATAATGCAACGCCTCGTGCAAGTTCCAATGCTTCCGATGATAACTGCCAAAATCCGTGATGATCCATCCGATCACGTCGTTCAAACCCGCGGCCTGAGCCAGTTTCATGGCTTGTTGCCAATAGTCCGTGGTTTTATCCTTTTGGCCCAACTCGTCGTAAGCCGTTCCGATATAACGCAGCATCTCGATCCATGAAATCTTTTCCCCTCCCGGCAATAAAAACTCCGGCGTTTTCTCGGTGAAAACGCCGGAGTTTTTCAGAAGCGCAATGGCCTTTTCCCAATTGCCGATCGCCGCCTCATGTTTGGTCAAGCGATTTTGTGACAGAGCGAGATTGCTCAAGACCGTGCCGCTCACGTGCGGTTCATTAAAGGCGGGGACAAGCTCTGCGGCTTCGTCATAAATCCGCTCGGCAAGTTCGAAATTCTCTTGCGCGAAGTCATGCGCGCCGAGTTCGAGCAGCAACGCTGCAAACGTGCGAATTCGGCCATCATCAAAACGCCCATCAGGGCTTTGACCAAAAACATGATCGCGCAAAGCGTTCAGAAAATCATCGCTCAACTCGCTGCGATGCCGCGCAACGAATTCGCGTATGTTATTCTCTTTTGCCGCGCGCTCAAACTCGGCCAACAGTTGAGGAAATGACATGCCGGCCTCCTCTTGGCG
>CAYNDW010000656.1:0-4155 GCA_964395375.1 uncultured Cytophagia bacterium | reverse complement strand
GGTCGGGCGTCGTGTGCTCGATGTAAAACCGGATCGGCTCTTCCGGCTGACTGAGTTTCAAACTTGCGTCGGCCTTTTTGATCTTCCAGCGGTTGATGTATCGAATCCGCTTGTCGTCGTCCTTGAACTTGCCGAGATCAGTGAACGACGTGGTGAAGTAGCCGATGCGCTGATCGGCGACGCGCGGCTGGTAGCCGGTGCTGTCGGGCACGACGCTGATCGAATAGTGGATGGTCTTCAATCGGCCACTGCCGCCACCACCACCGAACAATCCACCGCCGCCGCTCATCGGTGCCTCAAAGCCGATCTCGACGTTTTGCGGGAACGCCTTCGCGGTCTTGATGGTTGCCAGCGCGGGATTCGCGACCGACATGCCAGGGAAAAACTTCGACGACTGACCGACCAACAGCGCGTCAAGATCGATGACTGGGCCGCCCGTCGGCGACATGGTCACGATCGGCACGTCGAGGATCACGCGGTCGGTGAATAGTTTCGTCACCGAACGCTTTGACGGCTCATCGCCGGTCGATCGTGTTCCGATGTTCGGCTCAATTAACGCCAGTCGCTTGTCGTACGGCACCCACTTTACGTACATGTCGCCCGCCTGCAGTCCGGCGTACTGCTCGCCGCTCGCGACGGTCATCGCGAAGAAGTACTTCTTCATCCCGTAGTCGGGCGGCAACTCCGCGAGCAGTTGTTGGTCCTTGTTGCGGCGCCAGATCGTGTACATGCTCGGCTTTGTTATGCCGTCGATGGTCGAGACGACCTTTTCGAAGCCGTTCGTGACCTCGGAGTATGGTGGATAATCCGGCGGTTTCGGCGCGGCGGGCGCACCCGCGGGTGCCTGAGGCGGCGCCGGGGCCTGCGCCGCGGCAATGGCCTGGAAAACTGTACCCAACGCACCGATCACCACGGTGAGCCAAACGATTCGTTTCATGGACCTCGATCCTCCAAGATGAACCGCGTTAATCGCGAATCAGACACCCCTAGCCGCTTTGCCCCAACTCCGTTCGATCCTCCATTCTATGCCGCGCCGGCAGGCACGCAAGAGACTCGACAAGCTGGGCAAGGTTTGCCGGTTGGTACGGCACGGCGACGGGTCGGGCGAATTGACCAACGAGGCGGGCGACCGGACGCGCGTCCGATTCTGACGATCGCAACCGACTTAGGGATCGCACCGGCTGCCGATCGGCCTTGTGCCTAAACTCAAATTTGGATACCTATTTCGCCTCTTCAAGACCCAGTTCAGGCAAGGAGGCCCATCATGTCCCGTAGGAAATGCGCTCTGCTCTCGCTCGTTGTGATTCTGGTTGGCACTCTCACACTGGCTTCGCCCGACGATCCGCGTGCCCGGTCAGCGGACGATCATCCTGGCACGCCGGACGAAAATTTACCTTCGAAAGACGTACTGGCTCCACTTCTCCAGAAGCTGGCCGGTCTGTTTCCGCAAATCGAGATCGAAATCGGCGCGGGGTCGAAAGCTGAATGCCCCGAGTGCCGGGACGCGAAGAGGCGGTCGGCCACGGACACAGCACCTCTTCAAATGGCGCCCGACAACATTCCATCCGATCCCGAATTGTTTCAAGCCGGTGCGGAAATGGACGTCGACCAGCCGCACGCGCCGGCGATCCTGCTGACCCCGCTGGACAAGATTTACAGCGACCGGCCGCGGGTTCGGCTCTCGGAAGCGAGAGTAGGCGCGAGCCCGTCGCAGCGCATATTGTTTGGTGTCGGCGTGAACTCGGACTGCGGTCTCGCCGGCAACATTGCCGTACACGAGTCGGAAGAAATCGGTTCCGCATGTCGTGACAACTGCTGCGAGAAGTCCGATCGCTGCCAGCCCGGCGTAGCTTCCTGCTGTCGCCAAACGGTGCATTTCCAGAAATGTGACGCTGACGAATGCGACGACGAGGATGATGACGACGCCGAGGACGATGACGACGCGGTCGAGTCGTTCATCGCGCAGGTACTCCAGTCCCAAATGCAGTACCTCGAAGGCATGATGCGCGCACGCCTGCACCACGAGAGAGAGCTGATGGAAGCCAAGGCGGTCGCCGAGTCGACGCTCGCGCAACAAAAGGTCGAGCACGCCGAGGAGGTAATGAAGCTGCGGCTGGACCACATGGCTGAAATCCTGACGATGCAGGAGGTGGTTTGGGAAACGGAACGCAAGGCCATGGCCGACCGCCATCGCGACGCCATGGACCACGAACGCGAAGTCGCCGAGCTGCGCACGAAGCACGTCGAGGAGTTGCAGTCGCAGCGCATCGCCGCCCTGGAATCGGAAGTGAAGCTGTTACGAGGCCATGCCGGTTCGAGCGAGCCCGAACGGGTGGCCCACGCTCCCGATGACGTCGGCCGGCAGAGCAGTGCGACGAGACGACCCGTTCTCGTGGAACTTCCGATCCACGTGGAGGAACTCGCCAGCGGCCGAGTCCGCTACAGTCCGGTTCCACCCAAGCCCAGCATTGAGGTCGATACCACCAAACCTCACGTCGGCGTCGAGCGAGTCGAGCTGACGACCCCGCCGATTTCTACTACGCGGCCAACGCCGACGGAGATCGAACGGTTGCGTCGCGAAGTGGCCCGTCTCCACGCCCTCATCGAAGACCTCGTCTGTATCGCGCCCGAGGCACCGCCGGCACCCAAGCCGCTGTCGTCCGACGATGACGACGACTAAACCAAGTGGGTCGTCTTCGCTTCGCCTAAACTCACGAGCCGGCGGTTTCAGACCGCCGGCTTTTTTCATCGACATCGGGTAACGGATGGCCAGCGCCGCCTTGACTCAGTAAACTGTCCGACACAGTATTGCACTGGAGTTGGGCTCGCACGTACTCGTGGGAGAATGTTCCCTTGCTTCGAATTGGCAAATCCACGGCTCGCTGTTGCCAGGGCGTGACCCGCCGCGAGTTTTTACAGGCGGGATCGCTCGGCGTGCTCGGCCTGACTTGGGCCGATCTGCTGCGGCTGCGAGCGCTCGGGGCAGCGACCGATTCGCCTGTGCGATCGGTCGTGGTGCTTTGGCTCTGGGGTGGTCCAAGTCATCTCGACACGTTCGACATGAAGCCGTCCGCCGCGGACGAGTATCGGGGTCCGTGGACGCCAACTCGCACGTCGGTGCCCGGCATCCAGATTTGTGAACTACTCCCCCGCCTAGCGAAACTCACGCACAAATACGCCATCATTCGTTCGATGCACTGCTCGTCGAACGATCACGGCGTCGCCGGCACGATCGGACTCACCGGTTCGATGTCCGGTTCGTTGAATCTCGGCGGCATGTTTGCCGGGGGCAGTGCTCGGCCCGCCACCGGCTCGATCGTGGCGCGGTTTCGCACCGCCGCGCCCGAAAGCCGCAATCGCGACTCGGCCGCGCCCGGCCGCCTGCCGAACTTCATCGTCGTCGGCGGCAAGCTGCATCAAGGAAAGAAGCCGATCGTCGGCGAGGGCGGCGGCAAACTCGGCGCGATCCACGATCCGTTCCGTTTGGAATACGATCCGGAAGAAGGGGCCAAGGCCCCCGTGTTGGCTTTGTCCGAAGAACTGCCGGTCACTCGCCTTGAAGACCGCCGCGCGTTGCTTCGCTCCGTCGATCAGGTCGAGCGCCGGTTCGACGATCGCCGCACCATCCGATCTCTGGACGATTACTACGACCAAGCGTTCTCGCTACTGACCGCCGGCCCGGCGAAAAAGGTCTTCGATCTCGCGGCCGAACCGGACTCGCTGCGCGATCGCTACGGCCGGTTCCGGTTCGGCCAATCTTGCCTGTTGGCCCGGCGACTCGTCGAAGCCGCGGTTCCGTTTGTGCAAGTCAACTGGAGCGCCCACGTCGAGGCCGAAGAAGACGCTGGCGACGGCGGCTGGGATATGCACTACCGAAATTTCGAAGTACTGCAGGATCGCCACCTCTGGATGCTCGACCAGACGCTGACCGCATTCATCGAAGACCTCGACCAGCGCGGCCTGCTTGATAGCACGCTGGTTCTGGCGATGGGCGAATTCGGCCGCACGCCGAAGATCAACCCGCACGCCGGACGCGATCATTGGGAAAAATGCTACTCAGCCGTGCTCGCCGGCGGCGGCGTGGTCGGCGGTCGGGTCATCGGTTCCAGCGACGCCCGCGGCGAACACCCACTCGAACGACCGCTCACCCCCGCC
>CAYNDW010000655.1:0-4157 GCA_964395375.1 uncultured Cytophagia bacterium | reverse complement strand
GATTTCGGGCATCACGCCGATACGCGCCATTAACGCGGCGCTGCGCGCAGTATGAACCTCTTGCGAGGAACCGTCGAGCACATAAAGCACCGGAAAGCGACGCGCGGGTTCGCGCGTGTAGCTTTCCGGCAAGTGGATGATGACTTCGCGTTCTTCTTTGAGAATCTTCGAAGGCATTTTGCTGAAGACGACGTTGGCAGAAACGGCCCGACGATCGAACAAGCCAAACAAGTGGTCGCAAACCAGCACGGTTCCGACTACTGCGAGAACCAATGTTATGGCGCAAGCCGCGAGCGGATTCTTTTTCAGCACCGATACGTTCCTCCAGCTCTGTCATTCTGTAGAAATCCTTTTGGCTCGGGCACCAACTCCAACCCTGAAAAAGATTCCCGCGGAATGACAGAGCGCGCAGTATGACGCGCTACCGCGGTTGTTGGTTAAATTGCATTGCGCGTTAGCGCTTCATCTCCAGCGTGTCGGCGGTCCCGCTGTTGTCCTTTTCAAACTTGCGCTCGACAATCGCGGCAATGATCAACGCGGTTCCCACGAAGATGGGCACCAGCGCGAAGCCGAGATCGCGTCCGCGAAAGGCGCCGGCTTCGTCGGCGAGTTGAGAAATGAAAATTGCCGAACCGAGCGCGATGGCCACCATGCCATATTTGACGGAACTCGCGTTGCGATTGCGCACTTGTGAAAATTCCAACTTGGTGACGCCGGTTTCGATCATCTTCATGCGCTGGCGATGATTGAAAAACTGCGTGATGACGTAGGAGATCGCGCCGAAAATGACCATCGCCACCAAAACTTCGTTCATGTGATCCATAAGAAAACCTCCGAGTGTAAAGGGTTCGTTGTTTGTCTCGTTTTGACCGGCGCGCGCGCGCCGATGTTGCACTCATGCGGCAAAAATCTTTTAGCGAACGGGCGAAACATTTCATATCATGGTCGGGTCAAAAGCTAGAAAAGAGTAGAGGCCGCTATCCGAGCTATGGCAACCGATCAACAACTCATTGCCCGCGTGTGCGCCGGCGAGCGCGAAGTATTTGCGCAACTTGTCGAGCGCTACAAAGCGCGGATCTTTCATACCGCCTTGCGCATGCTGCGCCACCGCGAAGAGGCGGAGGAAGCGGCGCAGGATGTCTTCGTGCGCGCCTATCGGGGCCTGCCCAAGTTTCGTGAAGAGGCTTCTTTCTCGACATGGATTTTCAGAATCTGCTATAATGTTTGTTTGAGTTACTTGGAACGCAAAAAAATGCCGCGCGCGGACCTGGCCGAGGTCGAGTCATTTCTAATGCCCGAGGAAGATACGCCCGAGCGGCTGTTTGAAAATCAGGAGTTTCAAAAACTCTTCGAACGGGCCATGGCCACGTTGCCGCCCAAACAGAGTAGCGCGTTGATACTTTTTCATGCGCAGCAACTGAGCTATAACGAAATCTCGGAGATCATGGCAGAGCCGGTGGGCAACGTGAAAACCCACCTCTATCGCGGCCGCGCCAAGCTGCGCGAAAAAATTCTGCAACGATGCCGCTCGAAGAATTGGCGCTATAAAAAAGCGAGCGCTGGTGTTTAAATATTCGGTAAACCACTATGAACTGTTCAACCTTTCGCCGCTATTTAAATGAAGCCGACACTGCGGTGGCGCTTCCGGCCCAGATGCAGGAGCATGTGCTCGATTGCCATGTCTGCCAAATGGAATGGCGCATTCAGCAAAATTTCGTGCGGGCTTTGGAATTGGAGAGCGAGCTGCAACCCTCTCCACAGTTCACGGCTGCGCTGATGGCGAAGCTGCCGGCGTTGGTTCCGGCAAAGGCGCAACGAAACTATGAAAGTGTTTTGCTCGTGGCGTTGCTGCTTGCGGGTTTGCTGACAACGTGGTTCGCGTCCGAGGGGTTGCGGCAGAATTTTTTTGCAATCGGCGCGGAAGGTTCTTGGTTGGCCGCGATGACGCAGCAAGTTTTGAACGCCACGGTGTGGAAGTGGTATGCGGCGCTGACCAATATTTTAGGCGAGCAGATTTTGCAGCAAGGCTCGCAACTTTTGTTGATCACACTCGTGACCGCGGCCGTTGCCAAAGGCGCAGTGGTGCTGGATGAAAGATTGCGCAAGATGTTGCGCCGATTGTAAACCGGATTGCGGCTTTGTGGGTGAGAAAGAAAGGAAGGTCTTAAGTCTACCGAAGAAGATTTTAATTTTTGCGCGCGAAAAGCGCGAACAGCTCTAGCAGGCATTTCGCGTGAGGCGTGGGCCGGGAATGAAATCTGTCGAAGCAGAATGAAGCAGGGCGCTTTAGCTCATTTGCCCCAAAGTCGTAAGTAACTTCGTCACCGCAACCAACCCCGCCGTCTCCGCGCGCAACCGGCGCGGCCCTAAACTCATGCTGTAAAAATTACTCTCCTGCGCACGTCGTAGTTCCACCTCGGTAAAGCCGCCCTCCGGGCCGATAGCAATGACGGCTTTGCGCGGAAGCGCGGCCTCGGTCAATCGCCGCAGCGCCTCGTCGGCGCCTTCGTGTGCGATGAGGCTGAGTTGATACTCCCGGCTTTGTTCGCACAGCGCCTCGAAGGTGATTGGCGCGTGAATGATCGGCCAAAACGAGCGGCACGATTGCTTCATTGCAGCAAGCGCGAGCCTGCGCCAGCGCTCCACTTTATTTTCCCCCGCCTCCACCTCGCCGAGCGCGCAGAGAATAGGAATAAACTCCGACACGCCAAGCTCCGTCCCTTTTTCAATCACCCAATCGAAACGCGAACCCTTGGGCACGGCCTGCGCGAGCGCGAGATGAATATGCGCTTCGCCATAGCGCCGCACTTTCTTGAGAATGCGCACGCGCGCAAACTCGCGCGTGAGTTCGACGATCTCGCTATCGACCGCGGCTACACCTGCGCCGTCAACCACGGTAATGCGATCACCGGCTTTGTGATGCAGCACGCGCGCGAGGTGATGCAGTTCGTCATCAACTAGAGTAACGAAGTCGCCTGCAAAGTTTTGCGCGGGCGCATAAAAAATTTCGCGACGAGGCATATGAGGTTGAAGGTTGGATTAAGCGTAATGCAAGCTGCAAGCTTGCTTCCTTTTGAGAATGAAAATGAACGTTCGTCGTGATGCCTTCAGGCATTTCAAGCTAGCGGCAGCAAACGCCTAAAGGTGATACTACGAGCGCATAAACTTTTTATCCGGCAGCGCAATCACCACGGCTTGGCCCGTGGGCAACACCAGCGGCACTTCGGGTTTGTCGTGAAAAAATTCATCCACGGCTTGCCGCGCGCCGGGGCAGGAAGGAAAGCCGTAATCATCGAAGACCATAAACGCGCCGGGCAGCAAGCGCGGATAGATGAACGCGCAGCAATCGCGCACGGCATGATAGATATCAACGTCAACATGCGCGAACGCAATCCGCGCGGCCTCTCTTCCCGCGAAAGTTTGCGGGATCACACCCGCATGAAACTCCACAAAACTCGTGTGCGGCAGTTTCTGTTGCACGCCTTCCAAACTTGTCTCGCTAAAATCGCCGCGACGATGACGATCTCTCTCCGCATCGGTTTCGGGCATGCCGGCAAAGGTATCGAAAAGATGCAGCTTCGTCGCGCGGCCATTGCCGTGTTCATGGAGCAATTTTGAAAACAGAATCGCAGTGCCGCCTTTGTACACGCCGCACTCCCAAAACTCGCCGTCGAGCGCGAGCGCTTGTTGCGCCAAAGTATAAAGTATGTAGCAACGCTCTTCGGAAACGAGCGAGTGCTTCTGCACGGCGCGATAATACTCTTTGAACGCGCCATAGCCGCGCCAGGGGCTGAACAACGGCGTGTAAAATTCCGCATCGGGAATGGCCGCGACCTTTGGAATTTTTTGAATGTCAAAGCCGAAGCGGCGAAACACACTGCGGATTTTGCGTGCGAGCGTTAGATTCACTTGTCTCTCAAATTCAGCTTTTTTTTATACTCGTTGCTGGTTGCTTTGTGACTCCCCTCAAGTTGTCATTCTGTAAGAAACTTCCCTCGCACTCGGCATACCGCGCAAAACAGGCTGCGTCTCAAGCACGAGGGAAGTTTCTTCCAGAATGACACGTGGGGAATACGTCCTCGCTTGATGATACCGTCCTGGGTGTATGTCCATTGCAGCGGCGCAATGATAGAAATTATCTCTCCGCGACGCAATGC
>CAYNDW010000654.1:0-4163 GCA_964395375.1 uncultured Cytophagia bacterium | reverse complement strand
GGTGAGCGGTCAAGTCAAGTTAAGCTCTGGTGCAAAACCCGAAGGCGCATATGTGTGGTTGGAACAATTCAATCTCGGCACGAGCGCCGATGCGCAAGGCAAGTTCACTTTGACGTTGCCGCCGTCCGCCGGCCAAGGCAGCAGCGGCGCTTCCGGAGTCTATCAGCTTTATTTTTTTCTGGCGAATTACAAACTTAAATCTTCCTCCGTCGTGCTGCGCAACGGCGTTTTTGTTTATGGGCAGGGCGAGATCAACAAAAACGGCGAGTTATTAAGCGCCAAGCAGCTTGAACGCTTTCTCCGGATCAACACGCAAGTTAGCCCGGCAACGGTGGCCGCGAATTACGCCGGTTCGATCGCGGTCGAAGTGACGCTGGAAGCGACGATTGATACGGCCACTGTGGTTTTTCCCAACACGCTTGCGGGTTTGCTGGGCGCCGCGTTGATCCGGCGCGTCGGCACGAGCGAAGTTTATATCGTGCAAGCCGTGCCGGGCGCGGAAGGCCGCGAATCCCAACGTATTGGACGCACCGCAACGAGGCGCGGCTTGACCTTTAATTTTATCAGTTCGCCTTTGCCGCCGGGAGATTATGAAGTCATTCCGTATATCTTAATGCGTCATGAGCAAATGCCCGCGCTCTTGCTGGCGAGCTTAGGCACGAATGTGGAACAGCTCGGCGCAAGTTATCTCAAGCTTCCCATGCAGCGCGAAGGCGGACAGTTTAAAGTGACGCCCTAGTTTTTTCTTCGTGCCCATTCCGAACCTTCCACTCTGCGTCTCGCGTGGAAGGTTTTTTTGTTATTGGTGAGATGCGCGCTTGCTGTATAAGCTTACAACGCCATGAAAGATGATAATCATAATCTGAGCGTGGTGTGAGCGGAAGATAGTGCTTGACATCCTAGTGATGCGGTCGTATCATTTTCCATGAAACGCACACTCGTGCGCGGCAACAATGATTTTTTTGAAAGAAAACCCATGGCGAATAAACGTGTCGTCAATTTAAATGTAAACGGCTCGGCCTACGAAGTCGCGGTGCGGCCCTATGACGTGTTGCTCGACGTTATTCGCGAGAACCTTAATCTCACCGGCACTAAACGCGGTTGCGACATGGGCACGTGCGGCTGCTGCACGGTCATCATCGACGGTCGCGCGCGGCTTTCATGTTTGACGCCCGTGCTCGAAGCGCTCGGCCGTGAAGTTACCACCATCGAAGGCTTGAAATGCAACGGCGAATTGCATCCCCTGCAACGCGCCTTTGCGGAACACGGCGGCTCGCAATGCGGCTTCTGCACCGCGGGCTTCATCATGACGACGAAGGCTTATTTGGATAAACACGCGCAACCCTCGCGCGAGGAGATTGAAGAAGCCATCTCCGGTAATCTCTGCCGCTGCACCGGGTATATCAAGATCGTGGATGCGATCGAGGCGGTGGCGAAGCTGTCTATGAACCAAAAAACTCGGACGCAAGCTCATGGCTAATCATTTAGAAGCTTTCGAGAAGATCAAAAATCATTTGCCCGTTGACATCGCCGAGGACCTCAAAATGTTTGAAAGCATTTTGCGGGAACATGGTGCGACAAAGATCATCCTTTACGGCTCTATGGCGCGCGGCGATTTTCATAATGATTCAGACATCGATTTGTGTTTTGAAGGCATTCCAGATTACGATTACTTTCGCGTCCTTTCAGAATGCCTCATGCGCGCGAAGCGACGTATAAATCTTATTGATTTCGAGTCAACGCGAGGGCATTTACGCGAAAACATTTTGACTGAGGGAAAGATTATCTATGCGAACAGATGAGTTTAGAGCCCAGATCGAATTTGGCCTTGAAAACCTCGACAAAATTCATGACAACCTCACGAGATTCATCGCCAAGGAGAGCGAAGAAGCTTTTAAGCTTTCAGCGCTGGCGTATGAGTGCATGGGATACTACAATGCGATTGAGCACTTGATCATCCGCGTTCTGAAATTTTCCGAAATTGAAATCCCAAGCGGGGCCTATTCTCATCGAGATACTTTAAATACGTTTCAAACAACGATTCCTGCAACTACCCTTAGTCCGACTCTATTCAAAACCTTGTCCGATTTAATGAGTTTCCGTCACGTCGCCACAAAAATTTATGGCTTTCTGTTGAGTTCGGAAAAACTACAGCGGCTGATTGATCAAATACTCGAAGAGCATAACAGAATCAAGCAGCTTTTTTTGAATGCTGCTGCACCCAAAAGCCAAGGATAACGTTGGAGATCAATTCCATGCCCAACCTCATCGGCAAACCCATCCCTCTCATCGACGGTTTGAAGAAAACCACGGGCGAGGGCATTTACACGGATGATCTTAAATTTCCCGGCATGATCGTCGGCAAGATTCTGCGCAGTCCGTATCAACACGCGCGCATCATGAGTATTGATACGAGCAAAGCGCAGGCGCTGCCTGGCGTGCATGCGGTCGTCATCGGCAAAGAAGCGCCGAATACGTTTGGCGTGCTGCCCATTAGCGAAGACGAAACCGCGCTCGCGATTGACAAAGTTATTTTCATCGGCGACAACGTTGCCGGCGTGGCCGCGGACAATGAAGAGATCGCGCTCGAAGCTTTGCGTTTGATTGAAGTGGAATATGAAGAGCTGCCGATCTCTCGCAAATTTGAAGACAGTGTGAAACCTTCCTCCGATCCGATTCATCCGAGCACCGTGAACGGCACGAACATTCACAAAGAAGTCGATCAAAACTTTGGCGACGTTGACGCCGCGCGGGCATTGAGCGCGTTCGTGCGCGAAGGCGAGTTCGATTTCATCGGCGTGACGCACGGCTTTACCGAGCCGCATTGCGTGATCGCGCACTACGACGCCGACAATCGCATGACGCTGTGGTCCGCGCAACAAGTGCCGCATTACTTGCATCGCGCGCTCGCGCAAGTGCTCGACATGCCCATGCACCGCATCCGCGTCATTCGTCCGATGGTTGGAGGCGCCTTCGGCGGCAAGAGCGATCCCTTCCCGCACGAGATGGTGGCCGCGCTGCTCTCGCGCAAATGCCGCAGGCCCGTGAAAATTTTGTTTGATCGCGAAGAAGTTTTCATCAGCAATCACGGCCGCCATCCCACGCAAACCAAAATCGCGATGGGCTTGGATGACAAGGGCAAGCTTACCTTTTTGGATTTGAGAGCGCACATCGACGGCGGCGCGTGGGGCAGCTTCGGCGTGGTGACCACGTACTACAACGGCGTGTTGAGCATGGGGCCGTATGACTTGCAAAATTTTCGCTACAGCGGCAAGCGCGCTTATACCAACAAAGCGCCGTGCGGCGCGATGCGCGGCCACGGCGCGGTCAACTCGCGTTTCGCAATGGAGACGATCATTGATGAGTTGTGCGAGGCTGCGAAGCTCGATCCCTGCGAGGTGCGTTTGCAAAATCTTTTGCCGAGCAATTGCCATACGGTGAATGGCTTTCGCATCACCAGCAACGGCACGCGCGAGTGCATCGAACGCAGCCGCGCAGCTTCAGAGTGGGATAAAAAATTTCGCAAACTCCCGTTTGGGCGCGGTATCGGCGTCGCGTGCGGTTTTTACATCAGCGGCAGCGCGCATCGCATTCATTTCAACGATCTGCCGCAATCCACCGTGCACTTGAAGATCGACATGGACGGCGGCATCACCGTGCATTGCATGGCCGCGGAAATTGGGCAGGGCAGCGACACCATGCTCGCGCAATGCGTGGCCGAGCCGCTCGGCGTGAAGCTCGATCGTTTGCGCATCTTCTCAAGTGACTCTGATACCGATCCTATCGACCTCGGCTCATACTCGAGTCGTGTCACGTTCATGGCCGGCAATGCCGCGCGCGAGGCCGCGCTCAAAATTCGCGAGAAGCTCGTCAACGCGGCGCAAGCGCTCACCGGCTATTCCGCCGAAGGTTTTATTTTAGAGAATGAAGAAATCATTTACACGCGCGATCCGCGCGTGCGCGTCACGTTTATGCAAGCGCTCGAAAAAGCGCTCGCGCACAACGGAGCCCTCATCGCCAAAGGCAAATACATGGGCCCGCCGCCCATCGGCGCAAAGTTCAAAGGCGCGCGCGCGGGACTTTCGCCCACGTACACGTTTCAATGTTACATTGCCGAAGTCAGTGTTGATACCGAAACTTTCGAGCCGCGCGTGGAGAAAGTT
>CAYNDW010000653.1:0-4167 GCA_964395375.1 uncultured Cytophagia bacterium | reverse complement strand
GCCGCCAAAAATATTTCCGTGCGCGTCCACCTTCATGCCGTCCGGACTGCCGGGACGATTCTTTTTAAATTCAGCCGCATCAAAAAAAGTGCGCCCGTTGGCAATCGTGCCGTCGTCTTTCACTTCATAGACCAGCCACGCCGCGCGCTTATAGTCGGAGAGATAAAGCTTCTTCTCCTCCGGTGAAAACGCGATGCCGTTCGGCGCGCCCAATTCGCGCGTGAGCAACGTGAGCACGCCTGCTTGGCTCAAGCGATACACGCCGCAAAAATCCAACTCGCGGCCGGGATCGTCAAACGCATTCGGCAAACCAAACGGCGGATCGGTGAAATACATATCGCCGTTCGATTTGAAAATCACATCGTTCGGACTGTTGAGGCGCTTGCCTTGATAACGATCCGCGAGCGTGGTCTTCGTTCCGTTTTTTTCAAGCCGCGAGATGCGGCGGTCGCCGTGCTCGCACAACACGAGCCGGCCTTCGCGGTCGAACGTCAAACCGTTCGAGCCCGGCTCAATGCCCGCGAACGGCGCGGCGCCGGTGTAGCCGCTCGGTTTCAAAAACACGCTCGCGCCCTCTTTGGCATTCCATTTCATCACCGCATTGTTCGGGATGTCTGAAAAGAGCAAATAGCCTTCGGCGCGATTCCACACCGGGCCTTCGACCCACGAGAAGCCGTCGCCGATTTTTTCGAGCACGGCGTCTTGCGGCACGAGGCGATCAAACGCCGCATCGAGGCGGACGATCTTCGCGGGTTGGGTGATGTATTGTCCGGGCTGCGCGAGGGCTTCGCGCGCCGGGGAAGCGATGAGCAGCAGCAGCATCGCCTTCTCAAGGAACGGCAACATTTTTTTCATGACACTTTCCTTTGCGCTTTGCTGGATCAATCAGCGGGATCACTTGCGGCAGATTGCCTTTGAAGTTTTCAGAGTTTGGTCGAAGGAGCGCTTCATTCCTTACCGCTGCAATGGGAAGACGTGAGGGACCGCGCCGGCATACTCTGCGATAACAAAGAGGCGAATGCTGTGTTGGCGGAGGCGGAAAAATAAAAAGCGCATCGGCATGAGCAAATGCGCTTTCCTCGTCTTCAATCTGCCACGGCTGGGCCGTGGCATTCGTTGTTCAGCAAACCGTCAGTGCAAGCCCCGGCCAAGCCGCGGCGGAACATGATCGTGCTTGCTCGTCAAAATCACTGTGCCGGTTTATTTCAAAGACATCGCCGCGGTAGTGCCGAACGCGCCCGCGACGTTCAGCCGCATGCGATAAAGCCCGTTGCGCGCGCAGAGATAAAGCGTTTGATTGTCCTCGTCGCCCCATGCCATGTTGTGAATATGTTGCGGCGCGTTGATCGTGCCGAGGTGTTTGCCTTCCGCAGAGATCACCCACAAACCGCCGGGGCCGGAGACATACAAGTTGCCGCGTTGATCCACTTTGATGCCGTCAATCGCATCCTCGCCCTTCGCGCCGGTCATGTCGAAAAACACTTCGCCGTTCGACAGTGTTGCCGCGGCATTCACTTCGAAGCGCAGCACCACGATCTTCTTCTCGTCTTTCTTCCCATTCGTATAAAGGCTCGCATCGTACCAATTGCCCACGTATAAATATTTTTCATCCGGCGAAAGCGCGATGCCGTTGGGGCCGCTCAATTCCGTCGTGAGCAATTGCAGTTTGCCTTTGTAGACCGAATACACGCCGCTGAACGCCAACTCCTTGCGCGCATCTTTATAGAGCATGGGAAAGCCGAAGGGCGGATCGGTGAAGAACAGCGCGCCATCCGAGCGATACACGAGATCATTCGGGCTGTTGAGGCGCTTGCCTTTGTAGCGATCCGCGAGCACCGTGAGCTTGCCGTCTTTTTCCAAACGCGAGACGCGATGATTGCCGTGCTCGTTGATCGTCAAGCGTCCTTGCGCATCGAGCGCCAAACCGTTCGAGCCGGGTTGATGATACTCGGCGAGGTCCGCGCCGGAGTATCCGCTCGGCGTGCGAAACACTTCGAGCTTGCCGGTGTTGTTGCTATTCGGCGCGTATTTATAAATGATGTTGCTGTTCGGATCGCTGAAGAGCAAATACTTGCCCTCGCGCGCCCACACCGGGCCTTCGGTGAATTGAAAGCCCTCGGCGAGTTTGAAAATTTTCGGATTCGGGCCGACGAGGGCGTCCAGCGCGGGATCGAGGCGCACAATATCGACATTCACTTCCGCGGGCGTGAGCGCGAGCGGCGCTGCCGGCGCGTTTTTATTAAACTCCAACTTCGCGTAACGCACCCAAATAAAATTCGTCGGCGGATTCGAAAGCGGGCCGTTCGCGCCGAAAATCGCGAGTTGAATTTTTTGACCGGGCTTCACGTTGCGGCCAACCACGAGACGATTTGCCGCGTTCCAACCATTGATCACGGAACCGCCGTCCTGCCCGAGCGCGCGCGACAACTCGCCCTCGACCCACACTTCGGCGTAATCATCGAGCGCGGTTTCAAACACCACGGTGGCGCCTGTCGGATCGAAACTTTCGATGCGTTCAGGAATGGTGAGCTTGATGCGATACCAATTGAAACAAAGTTTGCCCGTGCCGCGGCGCGCCGTGAGCGTGTTGGCTGCGAGCGCTTGCCATTGCGCGTCGTCGAAATCAGCGCCGCCCGCGTGCGGCGTGTAGTCATACGTTTTCACCGGCGCGCCCGTGGGTTGATTGTCCGCACCGGGGCCTTTGAAATCCACTTCGATAATTTTCGTATCGCTGTAGAGCCATTCGCCTTTGACGAGTTGCGCGCCGGCAATGCTCGCGAGATCGATCGTTGCCTCGGGCCGGCCTTGGGGCGTGTCGGCGTTGGTTTGCGCGCTCGCGCTGTTAATTATGAAGAGCGCAAACAAAGCGCAGATAAAAAGGACTCGGGGTTTCATTTTCATTCTCCAGAGAGTTACAAAGCTTTCGTAGCTTTTTCGCCTTCTATAAAATGTCATTCTGAAAAAATCTCTTTAAGCACCGGAGACAGACACAAAATCGGCTTCAATTCCAGCGCTTAAAAAGATTCCTGCGGAATGACAAAAGAGGGGGAGGCGCTTCAATCCCAAATATCAGTTGATCGACTTCACGACGTAATAGTTGAACGGCGCTTTGAGGTCTTTGAACCAATGCGGCACGCCTTGGGGCACGATGATCACATCGCCCTTTACCAGTTTGCGCGTTTCGCCGCCTTCAATGCCGGCGCCGCGAGTTTCGCCGGGCGCGGTCATTTCCCCGCCGAGCACTTTGCCGCCGGTGACAAACGTCGCCGTGCCTTCGAGCACGTAGATGATGTCGGTCTCATGCTCATGCACCTCGGCTTTGCCCGCGGCGTCGCGGTGGCTCGCATGAATTTTATATTCGCCGTTCTCGAGCAAGGGCTGGCCTTTCACGAAAGCGGCCGCCACGGTTTTGCTGTCGAAGAAAGTCACGGAGGAAGTTTGTGCCGCGCCGTTGTTGCTCGCGGTGAATGCACTCGCGCCGGCAAGCGCAAGATCTTCGTCTTGTTGCGCGCTCGCTGCGCCGCTCACGCCAATCGCGCCGACGATTTGGCCGCGCACTTCAATGGGCACGCCCCCCTGCAAAGGAGTGAAGTCATTCAGCGCCACCATCGGCGTGCGGCCTTCGCGAATGATTTTTTCAAACACGGCAGTGGGACGTTTGAAAATTGCGGCCGTGCGCGCTTTGCCGATGGAAATGTTCGCGCCCGCGGCGAATGTGCCGTCGAGGCGTTCGACCGCCATCAAATTGCCGCCGTCATCCACCACGGCAATCACGCCGCCGGGCGCATTCAACTCTTTTGCTTTCGCTATAGCTGCGGCGATGACTTGCTTTGCGCCCGCGAGCGTGAGCGTTTGCTTCTCGGCAAGCTGCTGCGCCGAGGCGGTTGTAATCGCCGCAAGCAAGAGCACGGCGAGAATTTTTATTTGCGATTTCATGATTCGTTCTCCGGTTTATTTTTTTGAATGAAAATCGGTTTGAAAAATTTTGTAAGATAGATTTTTCTTCGCTTCAACAACACCCCCCTAACCCCCCTCAAGGGCGAATTTCTTGTTCCACCACTCCACCACTCCACCACTCCAACAATCCAATACTCCAACACTCCACCACTCCAATACTCCAACACTCCAACACTCCATCACTCCAACACTCCATCACTCCATCACTCC
>CAYNDW010000652.1:0-4170 GCA_964395375.1 uncultured Cytophagia bacterium | reverse complement strand
TCCTCGTCATCATTACCTGAAGCGTTGCCACTCGGACAGTGTCCAACCCAGGCGATGTCAATTTCGCCATCAAACCAGCTTCCTTCATAAGAACATGGCACTATTCCGCCGTCCGTGACGGAAATCCCGCGGAGCGTCAGGTTGCCGTCGTCATCTAGTTCTCCTTGAACGGTTTCTGTTCCGTGGTAGCTCGCAGAACTGGTCCAATCGATCGTGCCAGTGACGTTTCCATCGTCGTCAACGTCGAGATAAACTGCGCCTTCCCATTCAACGCCCGCTTCGTCTGTTCCGTGGATCATGGTCAACCTCCACTGGTGATCGGTTCCTTGTAAGTTTCTAATGATTTTTGATAACCAAAGGCTGGTGCGCAAAAAGATTCATCCTGAATGACAACAGGCATGTTTTTATCCCACACTTCCTTCCAAACTAATCGCCAAAAGCTTCTGCGCTTCGACCGCGAACTCCATAGGCAGCTCGCGGAAGACTTCTTTGCAATAGCCGTTGACGATCAAATTCACCGCGTCTTCTTTGGAGATGCCGCGCTGTGTGCAATAAAAGAGTTGATCTTCGCCGATCTTCGAAGTCGTAGCTTCGTGCTCGATTTGCGCGCCTTGATTGTGAACTTCCAAATAAGGAAACGTGTGCGCGCCGCAGCGGTCGCCGATGAGCAGCGAGTCGCATTGCGAGAAATTGCGGGCATTCTTCGCGCGCGGCGCAACTTTCACCAAGCCGCGATAAGAATTATTACTGCGACCCGCAGAAATGCCTTTCGACACAATTGTGCTGCGCGTGTTGTTGCCAAGATGAATCATCTTCGTGCCGGTGTCGGCTTGCTGGCGATTGTTGGTGACCGCGACCGAATAAAATTCGCCGACGGAATTATCGCCCTTCAAGATCACGCTCGGATATTTCCAAGTGATCGCGGAGCCGGTCTCGACTTGCGTCCACGAAATCTTCGCGTTCGCATCCAAACAGATGCCGCGCTTGGTGACGAAGTTATAAATGCCGCCGCGACCTTCCGCGTCACCAGGATACCAATTCTGCACGGTCGAATATTTGATCGTCGCATTCTTGTGCGCGACCAACTCGACGACCGCGGCGTGCAATTGATTCTCATCGCGCATCGGCGCGGTGCAGCCTTCGAGGTAGCTCACGTATGCGCCTTCATCGGCGATGATGAGCGTGCGCTCGAATTGTCCCGTGTTCGCCGTGTTGATGCGGAAATACGTCGAAAGCTCCATCGGGCAGCGCACGCCTTTGGGCACGTAGCAAAACGAGCCGTCGCTGAAAACCGCGGAGTTGAGCGTCGCGAAATAGTTGTCGGTATACGGCACGACCGTGCCGAGATATTTTTTGATCAACTCGGGATGTTCGAGCACAGCGTCGGAAAACGAGCAAAAGATGATGCCGAGTTTCGAAAGCTCTTTCTTGAAAGTCGTTGCGACGGACACGCTGTCCATCACCGCATCCACGGCCACGCCGCTCAAGCGCATTTGCTCTTCGAGCGAGATGCCGAGCTTCTGGAATGTCGCGCGCAATTGCGGATCGACCTCATCCATGCTGTTGAGCTTCTTGGCGGATTTCGGCGCGGCGTAATAGATCACGTCTTGATAATTGATGGGAGGGTAGGAGACGTTGGGCCATTTCGGCTCGGTCATTTTGAGCCAATGCCGATAAGCCTTCAAACGCCATTGCAGCATGAACTCCGGCTCGTTCTTCTTCGCGGAGATCATGCGGACCGTGCCTTCGTCCAAGCCTTTGGGCGCGACGTCGGTTTCGATGTCGGTGGTGAAGCCGTACTTGTACTCACTGCGCGTGAGGTTTTCTATGGTTTCGAGAGTTTCGAGTTCTGCGCTCATCTAATCAACCTTGGTTAGCATAACAACAACAAATAATTGTCATTTAGAAGGAATCCTTTTCCGCGCTGGAAACACATCATCTTTGACTTGTGCCCAGTGCCCAAAAAGATTCCTTCTGAATGACAGGTAGAGGTGGCGTTTGCGTTTCTACGCATTAAACGAACTGCCGCAGCCGCAGGTGCGCACCGCGTTCGGATTTTTGAACGTGAAGCCCGAGCCTTGCAAGCCGTCGGTGAAATCCAGTTCCGTGCCTTCGAGATAGAGCGCGCTTTTGGAATCCAAATAAATTTTCACGCCGTGTTCTTCGAGCACGTGATCGTCCGCGCGTTGGTCTTTATCCAACGAAAGAAAATACGTCAAGCCGGAGCAGCCGCCGCCTTGCACGCCGACGCGCAGGCCCAAGTTGGGTTCGGTTTCTTGCGCGAGGATCTTTTTCACTTCCGTTGCCGCTTTGGGCGTAATCGTCACCATGTCGTTCTCCTTTGAATGAAATCTTGCGATCCGCTTTTCTCGCCGGAGCGCAGGTTGGGTCACACACTAATCTGAACCAACGGCGCAGGTCGCGCCGCGGACTTATTCAAATCCGCGAGCGAAATGCCGTTGAGGAAATTCTTGAACTGCGTTTGAATCTGCGCGAACGGCTCTTCGATGTTGCACACGCCTTCGCTGTATTGGGTACACTCGCACGCTTCACCATTCACGGCGCAATCCACAATGCCGAACGGGCCTTCAATCGCTTCCACGACTTTGGTCATCGTAATCTGCGCGGGCTTCATCGCGAGCACGTAGCCGCCATACGGGCCTTGAATGCTCGCCACGAGCCTGGACTTCACGAGCTTCTGTAAAATTTTGGCCATGACCGGCTCGGGAATCTTGAAGCGCGCCGAAACCTCGCGGGCCGTGCAAACTTTTCCCGCCTCAAGGTTCAGCATATGCTTCAAGGCAATGAGGCCGTATTCGGATTTTCTTGAGAGCTTGAACATAACACCTTTATCAAACCAGACTTTTTTGGTCGGGTTTAAGATACACTCGCGAGTATGCGGAAGTCAAGGGGAAATTTTTTGAGAGGCAAAACGATTTGCGGGCAAAACCATTCACAGGCGGGACCGCAACATGAGAGCGCAACACCATTGAACCGCGCCCTTTCAACCCGAAGGCACAGAGTTGCGCAAAGGAACACGGAATGTCTCCTTCTTCTCTCTGTGGCTCTTTGTGAGCCTTTGTGGCGTCGTGTTGAATCTTTTTCTTTTTGAGAAGAAGAAGCCCCGATCTGAAAATTTCCGTATTGCTTCCGTTTGAAAAAAATGTATCTTGCCGCGTGCAGTATGACCAATGTCGCACAAGAGAATTTATGTGAGCAGATTGGCGGCCATACTCAGGACGAAAATATTTTTTGTAGCCTGGCCCCGTTGTGGGGCAGTGATGGAACACTGAAGTTTATTGTCCCACCAGCCGCCCACCAGGGTCCGAGGCTACATGCTTATGGAGTAGAAAGCTTTTCGCAAATTGTTTATGTTTGCGCATCATCTAATCCAAAAACTTCTTAAATGAAAGGAGCAACCATGTCTGCTTACGCAAATCCCGAAGTGTTGGTCACAACGCAATGGGTTGAGGAGCACAAGAACGACGCGAATCTCGTGATCGCCGAGGTTGACGTTGACACCAAAGCTTACGAAGAAGGTCACGTGCCCAATGCGCAGGGCTGGAATTGGCAAACGCAGCTTTGCGACACGGTGCAGCGCGACATCATCAAGAAAGCCGATCTCGAAAAACTACTCGGCGAGAGCGGCATCGCGAACGACACGACAGTTGTGCTTTACGGCGACAACAACAACTGGTTCGCGGCGTGGGCCTTTTGGCAACTCAAAATGTACGGCCACAAAGATATTCGCATCATGGACGGCGGCCGCAAGAAATGGCTGGCCGAGGGCCGCGAGGTAACGAAAGATGCGCCCGCGCCGAAAGCCGCAAGCTATCGCGCGAGCGAGCCGGATCAAGAGCTGCGCGCGTATTTGCCGCAAGTGATGGAGGCGTACAAGTCCGGTAAGGTCGCGCTCGTGGACGTGCGCTCCGGCGACGAGTTCACGGGCAAGGTGCTCTCCCCTCCGGGATTGCCGGAAACGTGCCAACGCGGCGGCCACATTCCCGGCGCGAAAAGCATTCCGTGGGCGCAGGCGTGCAATGACGACGGCACGTTCAAGAGCTTCGATCAACTCAAAACGCTTTATGGGGACAAGGGCGTGACCGCGGACAAAGACATCATCGCCTATTGCCGCATCGGCGAGCGTTCGAGTCACTCGTGGTTCGTGCT
>CAYNDW010000651.1:0-4176 GCA_964395375.1 uncultured Cytophagia bacterium | reverse complement strand
AAACAACGCTGGCCGGGCTGCAAACGCTTCTTTTCGAGGGCTTCATCAATCGCAATCGGGATGGAAGCGGCGGACGTGTTGCCGTAATCCTGCACGTTGACGTAGACTTTATCCATCGCCACATTGAGGCGCTTCGCCGTTGCGGTAATGATACGCAAATTTGCTTGATGCGGAATGAAGAGATCAATGTCGTCGCTGGTCATGCCGTTCTTTTCGAGAATATGCAACGAGGCTTCACCCATAGCGGTAACGGCATGTTTAAATACTTCGCGGCCTTGCATGGCAATAAAAACCTTGCGCTCGGCTAAGGCGACGTCAAGCGGAATCTTGGTCCCCTTCCCTTTCATACACAGAAGCTCGGTCAAACGTCCGTCACTTTTTATAAACGTATCAATCAAGCCCCGCTCGTCGTCACTCGGCCCCAGCACAAACGCGCCGGCGCCGTCGCCGAACAAAACACAGGTGGCGCGATCTTTCCAATCGGTGATGCGGCTCAACAATTCGCAGCCAATCACCAGCACATACCGCGCTTTGCCGGAAGAGATAAAACTATCGGCGAGCGTGAGGCCATAAATAAAACCAGAGCACGCCGCGGAAATATCAAAAGCCGCGGCGTTCGTGGCGCCGATGGCGTTTTGCACATAACAAGCATTGGCGGGAAAGCCCGCGTCGCCGGTCACCGTGCCTTGAATGATCACATCGACTTGTTCGGGGGAAATATTGGCTGCGGCCAATGCTTGTTGTGCCGCGCGTGCGGCGAATTGCGAATTGGTCTCGTGGTCGGCGGCGATGAATCTGCGTTCAATGCCGGTGCGATCGCGAATCCACTCATCGGTGGTATCCACGATTTTTTCGAGATCGGCATTGGTAAGAACGCGCTCGGGGGTGGCGCGCCCGGTTCCGAGAATCATCGCCTTAGGCGTCTTCTTCAACGAGCTTGACTCCGTTTTGTAGCTGAGACTCGAGCTCCTGTTGGATAATTTGGTTGAGACCTTCGCTCACCATTTTCACCGCTTCTTTGATGGCGTTGCGAATCGCTTTGGGCGTGGAAGAACCGTGGCAAATGATGCTCACGCCATCCACTCCGAGGAGCGGCGCTCCGCCGTATTCCTCATAATCAAAAACTTTGCGCAGGCGTTTGAAAGTCGGCTGCATTAAGAAGGCGCCGAAATTCACGAAAATTTTTTTTCCGATTTGGCGTTTAATGTGTCGCTTAAAAACACCGCCCAAGCTTTCGGTAAATTTCAGTATGACATTGCCCACGAAACCGTCGCACACTACGACGTCGGCTTTCGCTTGCAAGATATCCCGGCCTTCAAGGCTGCCGATAAAATTAATCCGGCTTTTTTCAAGCAACTCATACGCTTCGCGTGTAACTTCGGTGCCCTTGGTGCGCTCTTCGCCGATGCTCAGCAATGCCACGCGTGGATTCTCCACCCCGACAACGCGCTGCATGAAAATGCTGCCCATCAAACCGTATTGCATCAGATGAGCGGCACGGGCTTCAACATTTGCACCCACATCAATCAACATTGTGACGCCGCTGCCGTTGGGTATCAAAGAACCAATGCCCGGACGGCTCACCCCCGTAATTCGTCCCAAGATTAACAGGGCAGAAGCCATTGCCGCGCCCGTGTGCCCGGCTGAAACCACGGCATCAACTTTTTTTTCTAGTTGCAAACGATTCGCAACGACGATGGAGGCATCTTTCTTTTTTTTGATTGCCACCGTCGGCACGTCGCACATTTCGATTTTTTCCGAGGCGTGGTGAATCGAATAGCGCAATGCTTGGCCGCGTGTCAGCAAGGGGTGCCGCGCGATCTCCTGCTCGATGGTTGTTTGATCGCCGACGAAAACGATTTCACATTCTGGAAATAACCTCGCAGCTTCCAAACCACCCTGCACGATCGCCACTGGCGCAAAATCACCGCCCATGGCATCCAAAGCAATTCGCATAACTTCCTCTTCGCAGCCAAATCCAACATACGCCCGAGGGGCAATGGGCTAAAAAGCAAGCACCTAAACAAGTAAATTTTTCAATGTTTAACTTATTCAGGGGAAACACCAAAACTTTCCTCAGTGCTAGCGGAGGGAAACAGGACTAGGCTTCGCGTGGCAAGAAGACGGATCGATCGGCGTAGTAGCCACAATTGGGACAGACACGATGAGGCAATTTGGGTTGATGGCAATGACTACACTTCACGGTTTGCACCGTGCTCAATTTCCAATGCGTGCGGCGTTTGTCACGGCGTGTGCGAGAATGACGTCTTTTCGGATTGGGCACAATCTACCTCACTTTGAATTGTCAACTAATTTTTGCAGCGCCTGCCAGCGCGAATCAACCGCGCGCGCGACGCAACGACATGTTTCCAGATTTAGGTTAACCCCGCATCGCGGACATAGTCCCTGGCAATCTTCTCGGCACACAAACTTCGCCGGGATAGCAAGCAACAAAAGATCACGCACGTCCTCGGTAATGTCTATTTCACGCGCTTGAGGATCAAACACGTGAATTTCGTCCGTGCTGCCTTGCACCAGCTCTCCATCGTTCGAAAACATCACGCGCCCGACATCTTCCAATTTTGCTTCAAATTCTTCCAAGCAACGATCACACTCAAAATGGCCGAGCGTCTGCACGTGATTCCGGAGATAAAGATGCGTCGCGGTCTTATCCAATTGCACTTCCAAGCGGATGTTCGCGCGCAAATTGGGATGATTCTCCAAGCCCCACACTGCAGGAGCCTCATCAAATTGAAATTGATGAATCCCGGGGCCAAGACCGACGAGTGCTATCTTCATGATGGTATCGGTACGAAAGAATTGGTGGCAAATGTATAAAACGAACCCCTGTAAGTCAAGATAAAATTCCCCGCGTAATTGCGCTTTCAGCTATTGTTTTTGCGTGATCCAGTAGCCCGAATCTAATTGTACTTCCAAATCCCGGGCTTGGCGCTCGGCTTCCGCTCTGGCTTTGAATTGGCCAACGCGAACACGATACCAAACGCCGCCTAGCGAGGGCAAATACACTCTTTGCACATAAGCCGCATAGCCCGCGCTGCGAAAACGTTCGGCAACATTTTCGGCTTTCACATTACTGCGCCAGGAGGAAATCTGCACAGTAAATGAGCCGCTCTCATCAACGACGACGGAAGGCACGGCCTCCGTTGGAGATAGCCCTTTCTCTGGCGCCGAAAAAGAATTTGCAAGCGGCTGCTCCCGCACGATTAATGTCGGACGCGAAGCTTGTTCTTCCGCACGTTTTTTTTGTATCCACCAAAAAGCAACCACCGCCAAAACAACGATGCCGGCAGCAGCCGCGATAATTTTCATGCCTTTCATGAGCCGGCGCTCCTCGTTCTCACAAAAGAGGTGAGATCAGCGCGTCCTAAAGATTCTCAATGAGTTCCTTCTCAGAGAAATAAAATGCGATTTCAATTTTCGCATTTTCCGGCGAGTCCGAGCCATGCACGATGTTGTTCTGCTTGCTCGTTGCAAAGTCTTTGCGAATCGTGCCGGGTGCGGCTTCCGCGGGGTCGGTCGCGCCGATCAGCTTGCGAAAGTCCGCGACGGCGTTCGTTTTTTCCAATGCCAAAACCACGACACGATCCGTAGACATAAAGGCGCAGAGGTCTTTATAAAACGGACGTTCTTTATGCACCTCATAAAACTTGCCTGCAGTTTGCGCATGCAAGCGCACCATCTTCATACCCAAAATGCGAAAGCCCGCGGACTCGATGCGATCTACCACTTTGCCGATCTTATTTGCAGACACGGCGTCCGGTTTGAGAATAGCGAGAGTACGTTCCAAAACAATTGCTCCTTTTGGTGAAAATTCTGCTTGTCTTCCTGCCACCACAAATAACTTTTGCCTGCTCGAAAAAACTGCACGGCAAGCACGGTCTTGTCATGGACAAAATTTTATTTCACTTTTTTGCGAGGGCTGGCTTTTGCCGGCGCTTTTGCTTTTGCACGCGGCGCAGACTTGCCGTGGCGCACCGCAACACTCTTTTTCACTTTGCTCAGCGCCTTTTGCATAGTGCTACCCAGCTCGGCCGGGCTTTCGCAAACATGCGCGCCCGCGGCACGGAGCTTCTCCATCTTTTCAACCGCCGTTCCTTGGCCGCCGGCGATGATCGCTCCAGCCAAGCTCGAGCTGCTTGATCATGTCGAACTGCG